>CAKOOW010000036.1 GCA_934098445.1 uncultured Bacilli bacterium | reverse complement strand
GTTTAAGATATAGTCATAGTCATTACTTAATAACTCACTTCTAATGAATGAAGTTTCATTAGCAACTTTTTCTTCTAGTTTATCAGCTTGATTTTTTAGTTTCTTACCAGTCTCATCATTGGTATCACTATAATGATTAAGGTAAGAATATACATAAATGTTTTCTAAGTTTTTTTCTATTTCATCATCTAGGTTTAAAAACTTATAAAAGTTTTCTTTATCTTTAGTAAGAGAGCCTTTCATACTAACTAATTCTTTTAATAGTTCTTCGGTTTTTAAAATACTATTTTTATATTCTTCAGTGTTTTTAAAGAAATACTCTAAATTCCATTTAGCATCTTCTTTAACTTCGCATCTTTTCATAAATTATCCTTTTCTATTATGGTCGAAAAGTTCTAGTCTCCTAGAACTTTTCTTTATCTATCAAATTATTTTTCTTCGTATTTAGCTTCTTTGACATCGTCTTTTGAGTCAGTGTTTGAAGTTGTATTAGCATTATTAGCTTGGTTTTGTTTAGCAGCTTCTTCATATACTTTTTGAGCATATTGCATAGCTATATCGCTTAGTTCTTTAGTTTTAGCTTTAATGTCATCAACATTATCACTTTCTAAAGTCTTCTTTAATTCGGCAATTTTATCTTCAGCTGACTTTTTATCGCTGTCGCTTACTTTACCTTCTAAATCTTTTAATGATTTTTCAGTTTGGAAGATTGTAGCATCAGCTTCATTTTTAGCTTCCGCTAAAGCTTTCTTCTTATCGTCGGCTTCTTTATTAGCTTCAGCTTCTTTTCTCATCTTTTCGATTTCTTCATCACTAAGGTTAGTTGAAGAAGTAATTGTAATAGATTGTTCTTTGTTAGTTCCTAAATCTTTAGCAGTAACATTAACGATACCATTAGCATCAATATCAAATTTAACTTCAATTTGTGGAACTCCACGTGGTGCGGCAGGAATACTGTCTAGACGGAAGTTACCTAAAGTCTTGTTATCAGAAGCCATTGGTCTTTCACCTTGTAGAACATGGATATCTACAGCAGGTTGATTATCAGCAGCCGTTGAGAATACTTGAGATTTAGATGTTGGAATAGTTGTATTTCTTGGTATTAAGACAGTCATAACATCGCCCATTGTTTCAATACCAAGTGATAATGGTGTAACATCTAATAAAACTAAGTCGTCAACTTCACCAGTTAGAACGCCACCTTGGATAGCAGCACCCATAGCAACAACTTCATCTGGGTTAACTTCTTTAGAAGGTTCTTTGCCTAATTCTCTCTTAACTAATTCTTGGATATATGGAATTCTTGTTGAACCACCAACTAGTAACACTTTATCAATGTCATTAGCAGTAAGTTTAGCATCTTTAAGAGCTTTTCTAACAGCATCTAATGTAGAATCAAATAAGTCTTTATTTAAATCTTCAAATTTAGCACGGTTTAATGTTACATTTAAATGTAATGGTCCTTCAGCACTTTGAGCAATAAATGGAATTGAAATTTCAGCGCTCATCATGCCAGACAAATCTTTCTTAGCTTTTTCAGCAGCATCCTTAATACGTTGCATTGCCATCTTATCATTTGATAAGTCAATACCATTTTCTTTCTTAAATTCAGATACTAAGTAATCCATAATTCTTTGGTCGAAATCATCGCCACCTAAATGGTTATTACCAGCAGTTGACTTAACTTCAAAGACACCATCACCTAAATCTAAAATTGAAACATCAAATGTACCACCACCTAAATCATATACAAGTACAGTATGAGTCTTTTCTTGTTTATCAATACCATAAGCAAGAGCAGCAGCAGTTGGTTCATTAATAATTCTTTCAACATCTAAACCAGCAATTTTACCAGCATTCTTAGTAGCTTGTCTTTGAGCATCATTGAAGTAAGCAGGAACTGTAATAACAGCTTTTGTAACTTTTTCACCTAAATAACTTTCAGCATCACTCTTAAGTTTCATTAAAATCTTAGCCGAAATTTCTTCTGGTGAATACTTACGACCACCCATTTCAACTTTCTTATCAGTACCCATCAATCTCTTAACACTAGATACTGTATTGGCTACATTAGTAACGGCTTGACGTTTTGCTGTTTCCCCTACTAATATTTCACCATTCTTATCAGCAACAACACTGGGAGTTGTTCTATTACCTTCTGGATTAGTAATTACATGAGGAACTCCACCCTCTAATACAGCAACACATGAATTTGTTGTACCTAAATCTATACCTATAATTTTACTCATAATTTATCTCTCCTATTCATTAACCTTAACCATCGCTGGTCTCAATAATTTATCTTTATACATATAACCTTTTTGCAAAACATCTAAGACAACGCCTTGTTCTTCTTCAATTATACTCTCCGTAAGAACCGCATCCATAAATTTTGGATCAAAAGGCTTATGTAAACATTCTATTTCGGTTACCCCGATATTTTTTAAAACGGTAAGCATATTCGTATATATCATTTTATATCCTTCTAAATACTTATCATTTTCGCTATTATCCATAGCAATTGCTCGTTCAAAATTATCAATAATTGGTAACAATGACTTTATCAGATCAGATCCTTCATACATTGCTCGTTTTGATAATTCATCTTCATAACGACGACGCATATTTTGAACCTCTGCTGATAATCGAACAACTTTTTCGTTACTACTAGCAACTTCTTTCTTTAACTTTTCTAATTCTAAAGTATCTTTATTATCTTTATTAAAGAAAGACTTCTTTTTTTCTTTATCTTTTGGTAAATTCTTTGTCTCCGGAGCTTTCTTTTCCAAAGACTCAGACTCTACCTTTTTATTTTTTTCTTCTTCAGTCATTTTTTCCCTCATCATCATTTATATTTTCACTTATATATTGTAGTAGTCCAACAACTTTATCATATTCCATTCGCTTAGGACCAACAATCGCTATTGTTCCTTCCTCACCATCTCGATGATACTTAGTCTTAACAATTGTCACATCTTTATCAAAATTATTTTCATCACCAATATACACATTAATTCCAGATTCATTCGAATACATATTCTTTAATACTAAGTTTTTATCTTCTAATTTACCAGCAATCCTTTTAATTGAATCGGCATCATCATATTCAGGTTGATTGTAAAGATTGGCTTTTCCCCCAAAATGAATACTGGCCGTATTTTTGGCAAAATCACTAAATGCATCATAGAAAATATTATATACTTGTTCATATTGAACCATTTTCTTGGCAATTATTGGTTTGATTTCAAATTCTAAACGTTCGGATACTTCATCAATTGGCGTCCCCACTAACATTTTGTTTATTATTTCTCCGGTCTTAACAACTTCATCAATATTAGTATCGCTAGATAAGACAAACTGTTTATTTTCAACAATTCCCTTATCTGTACATACTAAAGCCACAATTTTATTATCTGCTAAAGGGATAATATTAATTTGTTGTAAAGCATTGTCTTTTGAACTACTTCCCAAAATAACCGATGTATAATTGGTTATTTCACTTATAATATCTACACATTTATTAACGGCATCTGAAACAACTAAATTTTGGTTTTGAAAAATAGTTTGTAACTTAAGCATATCTTCGCCACTTAACTCTTTTGGTTTCATTAAATGCTCAACATAATATTTATAACCAGCTTCACTAGGAACTCTACCACTTGAGATATGATTCTTTTCAATATATCCCAATGACTCTAAAAAAGCCATTTCATTTCTAATTGTGGCTGAAGAACATTTAAACTTCTTACACAAAGATTTACTACCTATGGGTTTAGCACATGATATGTAATTTTCTACTATTTCCTTTAGAAGTAATCTCTCACGATCACTCATATCATCACCTCAAACTATTATTAGCACTTTCTCTTTTCAAATGCTAAATACATTATATATTATACGCTAGCACTTGTCAATATATGAGTGCTAATTTTTACATAATTTTTTGCAAAAAAAAGAAGCTACTATTCTTCAGTAGTTTCTTCTTCGTTATCTAAATCATTTTCAGAAGTTTCGATATCTTCTGCTACAGTATCATCATCTCTAAAAGCCTGACTAGCAACCTCATCCGAAGCATCATCACTCATAAGCTTTTCTTCTAAAGCATCAGCAGCATCTTCTTCAATAAATTGTTTTTCTAATTCAAACTTTACATCAGAATATTGCTTTGCTCCAGTACCAGCAGGAATTAATTTACCAATAATAACATTTTCTTTTAATCCTCTTAAGTGATCAACTTTACCTCTAATAGCCGCATCCGTTAAAACTCTAGTTGTTTCTTGGAAAGATGCCGCCGATAGGAATGAATCAGTTTCTAATGATGCTTTTGTAATACCAAGCATTACTGGAAGACCAGTAGCAGGTACACCACCCGTTAATAATACCGGTTTATTAGCAGCAGCAAATTCATTTAGAGTAACAGACAAACCAGCTACTAAGTTAGTATCACCGCCATCTAAAACTTTCATCTTCGAAATCATACGACGAACAATAACTTCAATGTGTTTATCAGAAACATCAACACCTTGTGATTTATAAACTTTTTGAACCTCTTTAACAATATACTGTTGAGCTGTAATAGGATCAGTTACCGCAAGTAATTCTTTAGGAGCTATTGACCCAGTTGTTAATGGATCTCCTGCCTTAACAGTTTGACCTAATTCAACACACAATTTAGTATTGTAATTAGTGATATGTTCTCTTGCTTCAACATCGTTTTCAATAACAATTTTAAATTTAAAGTTATTTTCTTCAATATTAACAACTTTACCAGCAATTTCCGCAATAGTAGCTTTACCTTTTGGATTACGAGCTTCAAACAACTCTTCAACTCTTGGAAGACCTTGAGTAATATCCCCACCAGCAACACCACCTTCGTGGAATGTACGCATAGTTAACTGAGTACCTGGCTCACCGATTGATTGAGCTGCCATAATACCAACAGCCTCACCTGTTTCAACCATATTACCAGTAGCAAGGTTACGACCATAACAATGCTTACAAACACCGTTAACAGTATTACATGTTAGAACACTTCTAATCTTAACACTCTTAATACCAGCATTAATAATCTTATTAGCAATAGCCTCAGTAATATATTGATTCTTATCGACAATAACTTCTTTAGTTTCCGGATTAATTACTTTAGTAGCTGTATAACGACCAATAATTCTTTCGATTAATGGTTCAATCATTGTATTAGATCTTTCATCAATAAAGTCCGTAACTTCAACACCATTAATAGTGCCACAGTCTTCTTCCTTAACAACAATATCTTGAGCTACATCAACTAAACGACGAGTTAAGTAACCTGAATCGGCAGTTCTTAAAGCTGTATCAACGATACCTTTACGACCACCTCTAGTTCCGATAAAGAACTCTGTTACATTACAACCCTCAATTAAGTTAGACTTAATTGGAATTTCGATAGTCTCACCAGTAGGTTTAGCAATCAAACCACGCATACCAGCAAGTTGGTTAAACTGATTAGCCGAACCACGAGCACCAGAATTCATCATCATAAATATTGGGTTCATAGTGTTTTTCTTTGCAATAGTTTGTAATTCGTTAGAAATATCACTAGTTGCTTTAGCCCATAGAGCACAAACGTTTTTATAACGTTCATCTTCTGTAATTAAACCTCTTGTGAACTCTTTATTAATCTTATTAACTTTCTTTTGCGTTTCATCAATAATGTTTTGCTTATTATCCGATACGATAATATCATTCATAGAAATGGAAATACCAGCAACAGTTGAATATTTAAACCCTAAATCTTTTAGTTTATCTAACATTACAGATGTCTCAGTAGTCTTATAACGTTTAAAGACTTGAGCAATTAACTTACTTAAAGTTTTCTTAACAAATGGCTCAGCAAGTGGCATTTTAGCAACTTCAGTCTTTAAATCAGTTCCCATTGGTAAGAAGAACTTATCAGGAGTAATTCCCGTAATATTAGCATCACTTGGTTCATTAACAAATGGATACGAATCTGGTAAAATCT
The DNA here is from genome assembly GCA_934098445.1 of uncultured Bacilli bacterium. Taxonomy (GTDB): domain Bacteria; phylum Bacillota_I; class Bacilli_A; order RF39; family UBA660; genus CAG-605. The sequence continues at coordinate 5,716 of CAKOOW010000036.1, read as the reverse complement.
CATTAAACTTAATCTTACCAACAGTAGTAATTAAATACTTATCCTTTTGTTCATCAGTAAATAATTTATGTGTAAAACTTGCAACTGGAATAGCGATTCTTGTATGAAGAGAAAGTTCCTTTCTTTCATAAGCCATTAACGCTTCGTTACAGTTCTTATAAGCTTTACCTTCATTTTCTAAACCAGCTTCTTCAATAGATAGATAATAGTTACCTAAAATCATATCCTGAGAAGGAGTAACGATTGGTTTACCATCAGAAGGTTTTAAGATGTTATTAGCTCCTAACATCAAAATTCTAGCTTCAGCTTTAGCTTCCTCAGATAATGGAACATGAACAGCCATCTGGTCTCCATCAAAGTCGGCATTAAAGGCAGCACATACAAGTGGATGCAAACGCATAGCCTTACCACCAACTAAAACTGGTTCGAAAGCTTGAATACCTAAACGGTGTAGAGTTGGGGCACGGTTTAACATTACTGGATGTTCCGTAATTACATCTTCAACAACATCCCAAACACATTCATCTTTATTATCAATTAATTTTTTAGCTCCCTTAATATTATGAGCAAGTCCTCTTTCAACTAGACCATGAATAACATGAGGTTTAAAGAGTTCTAAAGCCATATCTTTTGGAAGACCACATTGATACATCTTTAAAGATGGACCAACTACGATAACTGAACGACCAGAATAATCAACACGTTTACCTAATAAGTTTTGACGGAAACGACCTTGTTTACCTTTTAACATACTAGATAATGATTTTAATGGACGATTACCAGCAGCCGTTACACTCCTACCATGACGTCCATTATCAAATAATGAGTCAACAGCTTCTTGTAACATACGTTTTTCATTTTGAACAATGATAGTTGGAGCTCCTAATTCTAATAGTTTTTTCAAACGATTATTACGATTAATAATACGACGATATAAATCATTTAAATCACTAGTAGCAAAACGACCACCATCTAATTGAATCATTGGACGTAAATCTGGAGGAATAACAGGAAGTGCTGTTAGAATCATCCATTCAGGACGATTACCAGATTCCTTAAACGCTACTAAACAATCAAGTCTCTTAACAAGACGAATACGTTTTTGACCCGTAGCCCCATCCAATTCTTCTCTTAACTTTTCAATTTCTTTATCTAAATCTACTTCCTTTAGTAAAGTTTGGATAGCCTCAGCTCCCATCCCTACTTTAAAAGCATTACCATACTTTTCATAATAAGCACGATATTCTTTATCAGATAAAGTTTGTTTCTTTTCTAAAGGAACATTCCCTGGCTCTAATACTACATAAGATACATAGTATAATACTTCTTCTAAATCTCTAGGAGACATATCAAGAACAAGACCCATTTTTGATGGAACACCTTTAAAGAACCAAATATGTGAACAAGGAGCCGCAAGTTCAATATGTCCCATACGTTCACGGCGTACCTTACTAGAAGTAACCTCTACTCCACAGCGATCACATATAACATTTTTATATCTTAAACGTTTATATTTACCACAGGCACATTCAAAATCCTTAGTAGGTCCAAAGATTTTCTCACAGAACAAACCATCACGTTCTGGTTTTTGCGTACGATAATTAATAGTTTCTGGCTTTTTAACTTCACCATAAGACCATTCACGGATTTTCTCCGGGGAGGCAATAGATACTTTAATACCTCTAAAATTATTTACATCCATCATATAATTTCATCCTCCTCTTCATCATCTATATTTCCATCTTCAGGAAATTCTAAATCATCTAAATCATCATCTTCATCAAGTTCATCATCTTCAAAATCTGCATCATCATCAGGTTCTTCTTTTTCTTGAGATTCATTAACCTCATTTGTTAATTCCGAAATTTTTAAAGCATCAACTGGTTCATCATCAGTTTCCATTTCTTTTAAATCAACTAATTTATCATTTTGATCTAAAATTTCAACATCTAAACCTAGAGCTTGGAATTCTTTAATCAATACTCTAAATGACTCAGGGATACCAGCTTCATCAATTGGTTTACCCTTAACTAATGATTCATAAACCTTAACACGGCCCATAACATCATCAGCTTTAATAGTCATCATTTCTTGAAGAACATTAGCAGCCCCATAAGCGTATAGAGCCCAAACTTCCATTTCTCCGAATCTCTGACCACCAAATTGAGCTTTACCTCCTAATGGTTGTTGTGTAACCATTGAGTAAGGTCCTGTACTTCTAGCATGAATCTTATCATCAACCATATGGTGAAGTTTAACCATATACATAACCCCAACCGAAACACGATTTTCGAAAGCATCACCAGTACGACCATCATAAAGAATTGTCTTACCATCATGGTCTAGACCAGCTTCTGCCATTTGTTCATAAATTTCATCTTGACTAGCACCATCAAATACTGGAGTAGCATATTTAACCCCTAATTTTTTACCAGCCATACCTAAATGTAATTCTAAAATCTGACCAATATTCATACGTGAAGGAACACCTTGTGGGTTTAGTACAATATCAACTGGTGTACCATCTGGCATATAAGGCATATCTTCTTCTGGTAAAATCAAAGAAATAACACCTTTGTTACCGTGACGACCAGACATCTTATCACCGACTTGAATCTTACGTTTTTGAATAATATAAACACGAACTATCTTAGAAACACCAGCAGGAAGTTCATCAGAATTTTCTTTTGTATAAATTTTGATATCATGAACAATACCACCAGCTCCGTGTTCTACTCTTAATGAAGTGTCTCTTACTTCACGAGTCTTCTCACCAAAAATAGCATGTAATAATTTTTCTTCAGCTGTTAATTCTTGAACACCTTTTGGTGTTACTTTACCTACTAGGATATCTCCGTCCTTAACTTCCGTACCAATACGAACAATACCATTAGCATCCAAATTCTTACGAGCATCTTCTCCAACATTAGGAATATCTCTCGTAATTTCCTCTGGCCCTAACTTAGTATCACGGCACTCAATATCATAATGTTCAATATGAAGAGATGTATAAACATCATCTTTAACTAATCTTTCATTTAATACCACAGCATCTTCATAGTTATAACCATTGCAAGTCATAAAAGCAACTAACATATTTTTACCTAAAGCTAACTCTCCATCTTTAGTTGATGGACCATCGGCAATAACCTCACCACGGTGAATAGTATCACCTTTTTTAACAATTGGATGATGATTAATTGTTGTTGCAGAGTTACTTCTTTCATAGTCAGCTAAATGATAAGTATCTGTACCCTTAGCATTCTTAACAATGATTTTTTTACCATCAGCATAATCAACTACACCATCAGCTTTAGCAATAATAGTAGAACCAGAATCTCTTGCTGCAATATATTCAACACCAGTACCAACAATAGGAGATTCACAAGTTAGTAAAGGAACAGCTTGACGTTGCATGTTAGCACCCATCAACGCTCTATGTGCATCATCGTGTTCTAAGAAAGGAATACAACTAGTTGTAATAGATACAATTTGACTTGGAGCTACATCAATAAAGTCAACATCTTCACGTTTAACCATAACAGCTTCGCCATCTAAACGAGCAATGACTTTTTCATCTAAAATTTCATCATCATCACTCATATTAATAGCAGCCGAAGCAATATTATAATCAGCCTCTTCATCAGCCGTTAAATAAACAATTTCATCAGTTGCATGACAATTAACAACTTTACGATATGGAGTCATTAAAAATCCATATTCATTAATCTTAGCATAACTAGCTAAAGAAGTAATTAAACCAATATTTTGACCTTCTGGTGACTCAATTGGACAAATTCTTCCATAGTGACTAGAGTTAACATCACGAACATCCATTCCGGCACGATCTCTAGCAAGTCCACCTGGCCCTAAAGAAGATAAACGTCTCTTATCAGTAAGTTCGGCTATTGGGTTAATCTGTTCCATGAATTTTGATAACTGTGAAGAACCAAAAAATTCTTTCAAAGCCGCTGTTACAGGTCTAATATTAATTAAAGTCTTAGGAGTAATTGATTCAATTTCTTGCGTAGTCATACGTTCACGAATAACACGTTCCATACGAGCCATACCAACATTGAATTGTTTTTGAACTAACTCTCCTACCTGTCTTACACGACGATTAGATAAGTTATCAATTTCATCATCACGTCCAATACCTTCTTGTAAATCCAAATAATAAGATACTGAAGCGTAAATATCCGAAATAGTTAAACGACGACTATCGATAGTTGGATCATTACCAATAATTTCAATAACTTTAGTTTCATCTTTCTTATTGTAAACTTTAACAGTTTGAACTTTATTATATTCATCTAATTCTTCATTAATCATTACTTCTTTGATGTTATAACCATTATTGAATATTGGACGAACCCTCTCTAATACTTCTTTTGTTACTAAAGTACCATTGCTAGCAACTGCATTACCATTTTCATCTTTAATATCCTCAGCCAAAGTACAACCGATTAAACGATCTAAAACATTCAACTTACGATTTAATTTATAACGACCAACTTTAGCTAAGTCATATCTAAATTTATCAAAAAATCTCGTAATTAATTGGTTCTTAGCACTATCTAAAGTTGCTGGTTCACCTGGTCTTAATTTCTCATAAATTTCAATTAAAGCCTCATCAGTATTCTTAGTACTATCCTTTTCAATAGAATTCTTAATATAAGGATTTTCTCCAAATAATCCTAAAATATCCTCATCACTAGAAAGACCTAAAGCTCTTAAGAATGTCGTAATAGGAACCTTTCTTGTACGATCAATACGAACATACAAAATATCCCTAGCATCAAGTTCATACTCTAACCAAGTACCATGATTAGGAATTAACTCTGATGTAATTACTCTTCGACCATTTTTATCTACTTCTTTTTTAAAGTAATTAGATGGACTACGTACTAACTGAGATACAATAACTCTTTCAGCCCCATTGATAATAAATGTTCCTGCATCTGTCATCATCGGAATATCGCCTAAGAATATTTCTTGTTCCTTAACCTCACCAGTCTCGTGAATAAATACCCTTGCTGATACTTTTAACGGAGCCGCATAGTTTACCATACGTTCCTTAGCTTCTTTAATTGAATATCTTGGTTTATCAAAGTAATAATCGCCAAGTTCTACCGTAATATTGCCAGTGAAGCTTTCAACTGGAAACAAATCATCTATCGATTCTTTAATACCTTCATCCAAGAACCATTGATAAGATTTCTTTTGAATTTCCAATAAGTCTGTCAATTCTAAGGTGTTTTTAATTTTGCTGAATGTGCGTCTTTCAGCATGATCTCCAAATTTTTTTGTCTTAAATGCCACTTGCATTCACCCCTATACCTAATATTTTTTGAGTACCTTTTAAATACGTCAACAATTTTCGATTTTATAAAATTTATCTAGTCTTGTCAACATTTTTAGCCTTAATTACATAAAAACCTTTGCACTTTTCAACTAGAGTTACCTCATAGTCGAGTTTTAGTAGATTAATTATACTCTTGGCTCCCTGATCTTTTCTTATAACAAACCACAATTCACCATCACTATTTAAGTGTTTTAATGAATCAAGTAGTATTTTTTCCACTACTACTTTCCCTGCCCTTATAGGAGGATTCGTTACAATCAAATCATAATTTTTATCGACGCTACTTAAAGCATCACTATAAAAGGCTCTTGCATCCACCTTATTGTTCTTAATATTCATATTGGCTAAATG
>CAKOOW010000035.1 GCA_934098445.1 uncultured Bacilli bacterium | reverse complement strand
TTTGAGATTAATTGTCTAAAGAATTTTATTAATACCGGTATTCTTAAAGATAGTAAAGAGATTTTTAAAGAATATGAATTTATCTATGAGGATAATTTATCTGAAAAACATGGTATTATTGACTTACTTTTAATTAAAAGTAATGAGGTAGTAATTGTTGATTATAAATTAAAGCATACAACTGATGAGGCTTATCTTGCTCAACTTAGTGGTTATAAAAAATATATTGAAGAAATGATTAATCTACCTGTTCATTGTTTCTTATACTCAATTATGGATAGTCAGTTAGTATCATTAAATATTTAATTAGGGGACCTACCTCTAATTTTTTTTGTCATCAAAAAAAGCCCAGGCAGTCTGGACTTTTAATTATCTAATTAAATTAGATTTCTTCAATTTTTAAGAAGTTAGTATGAGCTTCTTCAGGAACAGAACCTACAACACAAACTAAATCTTTGTATTTTAAGTTTAATATTTCTTTAGCAGCTTTAACACTATCACTTACCAAATCATCAGTATTCTTAGAAACACCAACGACTTTAGTATAAACACCCCATTTAAGTGCTAACATACGAGCCATTTTTTCGTTTTCAACAGTAGCGATAATGTAAGCATTTGGTCTTAGACAAGATACATCTAAAGCACTTTTACCTTCTTTAGTAGATACAACGATAGCTTTAATAGGTAATTCTAAAGTAGCATCCACTGCACACTTACAAATAGTGTTGTGAATATCAGTACCTCTTAATTTGTAATCTGCAAGATTGTATTTAGTAATTTTTTCAGCATTAACAGCAATCTTAGCCATATACTCAATAGTTTCTACTGGATACTTACCCATAGTAGTTTCATCACTAGTCATAATGGCATCACAACCAGCTAAAACAGCATTAGATACATCAGTAACTTCAGCATTAGTAGGACGAATATTTTCCTTCATTGAAGTCATCATTTGGGTAGCCATGATAACACCTTTACCATTCTTATGGCACATATCAATCATTCTTTGTTGATATAAAGGTAAATTTTCTAGACCAGTTTCAATTCCTAAGTCTCCACGAGCAACCATAATATAGTCAGAAGCATCAACAATTTCTTGAAGATTATCAATAGCATATTGAGTTTCTACTTTCGAAATAATAATCATATCTTTACGACCAAATTCCTTACATAGATCTCTAACAGCCTTAACATCTTCTGCTGTATTAACAAATGATACAGCAATGTAGTCACCATCATGTTCACAAGCATATTTAATGTCTTCTCTATCAGCATCAGAAATAAATGGAACATTAAGTTTAACACCAGGAATACAAACACCACGACGTGATTTAATTGTACCACCATTAATGATTTCACAAGTAAGACCATCATCTTCTTTAGATACAACTACTAATTTATAGAAACCATCATCTAAAAGAATAGCTTGTCCAACTTCTAAATCCTTAAGAATTCCTTTATAGTTGAATGAAATTCTTTCGGCATTACCTAAAACATCTTCTTCAACGATACGAATAGTCTTTCCTTTAACAAGTTCAATGTAATCTCCATCAAAAGTACAAGTTCTTAAATCTGGACCTTTAGTATCAAATAAAATACCAATATTAGCGCCCATCTCTTCATTAGCACGTTTAATTAAAGATAAATCTAATTCTCTTTCTTCAAGTGTTGCATGTGAGAAATTGATACGTGCAACATTCATACCAGCTTCTACAATTCCTTTGAAGTTTTCCCAAATTTGTGTAGAAGGACCAATACTACAAATAATTTTTGTCTTTTTCATCTTATTTACTTCCTTTCGCTAGTTAATATTACCATAAATGGACCCTTTTGTAAATCGGGTTTTTATGATTTTTTAGGCTTTTTAATTTTATGATTTTATGATAGAATTAAAGTGATGATTGAGAGAGGAAAACATTATGGAAAATAAAAAAATAGAGCCTAGTAAAATTCAAAAACTTCTTAACTCGTTAGAAGCTTCCAAAAAAAGTCTAATGCGTGATAATTCGATATGGTCAATTAATAATCGTGATGAAAAAATGCAAGAATATATGGCTATTGAAGAAATGACTAAAAATATTCGCTTGTATTTTTCAGATTATAGAAGGTTTATTGAGGAAGAACAAATTGTTTTTTCTTTGTTAAGAGAATTTGAAATAACATTTAAAAATAGTCAGGAAATCAAAGTTATTGTTGAAAATTTAAGAAAAACTTTTATAAGTAAACAAAACATGCGAAAAAAAAGATTAGATGAAAAATTGGAAGTTGATGTAGAAAAATTAAAAGAATATGTAAAACAGCATCACTATCGCACTTTGGATGGTAGTCTTTTAGATGATAAATATATTGATATTATGATTAAACAAAATAAATCTAATATAGACTATGATGTATTTAATTCTGCTACTTATAAATTCCAAGGATTTTCTGAAAAAATTAAAACAACTTCCGACAAGAAACTTGATGATTTTAACAAATATAAAATTACATCATCTAAACAAAGTTTATCTCAAAAATTATTTGATCCTATGAGTTTGCAGATAAAAAAAGTTGGAAGTCTGTTAAAGGAGAATGCTAATATAGACTATACTATAAGTGCTTTAAATGTGTTAGAAGAAGCAATAAAAAAGGCTTCTTATCGAGGTCTAAGTTTGACAGCAACTGACTTATTAATTGAAACAATTGAAACAATAAAAAATACTTTATATAAAAGAATTGATAATAATGATATAGAATTAAGCAAGATTGATGCATACCAATTGGCTAAGGAAAATCAAAAACTTCAAGAACAAAATCAAAGACGAGTAGCAGTAATTACTGGCTATAAAGAATTATATCTTAGATTGTTGAAACTAAATGAAAATGTGTATGAAAATGCCTCTAAAATAGATGAAATGAAAATGCGACAAGATGACTATGCTATTGGTAATCGAATGACTAGTGAAGAAGTAGAACAGGCCAAAATTGCCGCTGAAAATGAATATTATAAACATTCAAAGACACAATTAAATTCCAATAATGAACATTCCTCCACTACTGAAAAGAGCGATAAACAATCAGGTGCTTCTAAAACTCCTACTTCGACTAAAAATACTAACTCGACATCTGATTATCGCTCAAATAACCTTGCTAAAACCCAAATAAATCATTCAGAAACTCCAATTTCAATACCGTACCAAGAGAAAACTTTGGACCAAATTTTTCAAAAATATGCTAATTTTTATGGAAATTCAAATGTGAAATATGATATGGTAAATTATTTTAAAGATTATATAAAAATATGTAAAGAGCAACAAAAGGCTCCAAATATAACTGATTTTGCCAAATATTTAGTTTCCTCAAAAAGTATGAACAATTTACCTGATGATTTGAAACAACAAGTATATGAAAAAGAAATCGAAAATTTAAAACAAGCAGGTTTATCAGAAGTAATACCAGATTCTATTTCAATTAACCATGTTAATAAAGAGCCTCTAGCAGAGTCACAAAGTGAAGCCAAAAAGAATTTTGAGGATGAAAACTATCAGAAATGGTTTGATATGCATGTAGAGCAGGCTAGATTGAAAGTAGAAAATGTTTGTAAATACTTAAGTAAGCAATTAGGAGTATTTAATTTTGAATATTACCATCAAATTATCATGGATTATATAAATAGGAATTATACAAATCTTAATTTCGAAGATTTAGTAAATAATATGTTTATGATATTTAAAGAATATGGTTTAAACATGGATTATAATGAATTGATGAAATCTTTAGAAGGTGCTAAGGCTGATTATCTAATGATAGAACTTAAAGCCGATTTTAGTAATATAACTCATTCAGAAGAAGAAATTCAGCAATTTTTGAAATCTTTAATCGGAAGCGTAAATAATGATTTAAAGAGATAGTTTAATATTGGTTAGATTTTTAATAAAGATAAACACTAAAAATGAAGTGCTTATCTTTTTATTTATAGATTTTAAGAACTAGTTTACTTAATTTACCATTGCTTTAAATACTTATCCTTTATTTATAATAAGATGAAAAGTTTCTTTAAAACTAAATGTTAATTAAATATAAATTGCTAAAAAAAACACATAAATTCATAATAAATTAGGAAAGTCGTGCTATAATTAATTGAGGTGGAAATTTTATGGAGATAGTAGTTAATAATAAACATATCTTTTATGACCAATTAGGTATTGGTACTAAAGATATTGTAATGTTACATGGATGGGGTCAAAATATGGAAATGATGCGACCTTTAGCCTTAAAATTAATTAATGATAAAAATTTTAAAAATGAATATCGAATTACCATCTTAGATTTACCTGGGTTTGGGTCTTCGACTGAACCAGATATGAATACTGATGTTTATCAGTATACCAAATTGATTGAAGATTTTTTAAATGCTTTAAATATAACTAATCCCATTATGATAGGGCATTCCTTTGGTGGTCGTTTATGTATAGTTTACAGTAGTCGTAATAAAACAGAAAAAGTTATTCTTTTTGGAGCCCCCTGTATTCGTGAGTATAAACCTAATTTTAAAGAAAAAGTTTTAAAGACTCTAAAGAAAATTCCGTTTACTAAAGATTTGGTTGAACTAGCCAAACAGTATATTGGATCTACGGACTATAAAAATGCGACACCAGTAATGCGTACAGTCTTGGTAAATACTATTAATCAAGATTTAAGTGCGTGTGCAAAAAAGATTACCGCCCCAACCCTACTTATTTGGGGAACCCTTGATACAGCGGCACCATTAGAGCTAGCTAAAAAGTTAGAAGCTATTCTAAAAGATGGAGCTTTAATCGAGCTACCAGGGGCTACGCATTATGCCTATTTAGAACGGATTGATTATGTTACTAATATTTTAATAAATTTCATAGGAGGTAGGAAATGATATTAAATATTTTAATCTTTTTAATTATTTTTTATAGTATGACTGTAAAGTCAAGAAAATCTTTACATATGTTACAGCAAAATCTTTATAATGAAAATAATCGTTATTTAAAATGGCTTCAACAGAATAAAGAACAGGCTTTAAAGCATTATGATATCCTAGGAGCTATTTTAGCTGTAATTAGTTTATTTACGGGTAATATTCTTGGTAAAGTACTTCTTATTATCAGTGCTATCATCTATCTATTTGATAGCGAAGTAATAAAGTATTCAATTATGGTCGAAAAAGCGAAGAAACCGCTTGTAAAAACAGCGCGTGTTAAAAGACAAATAATAACTTTATATATAATAAATCTTCTTCCTTTAGTGATTTATTTAATCTTTAAAAATAATGCGCGAATTTTAATTACTATCGCATCGTTGTTACTAGTACTAAATTACTATGTTGTTTATCTAGTGAAGTTAATTAATGATCCGATTGAAAAGGGCATTTATAAGAAATTTTGGCATATGGCAGAAGATAAGTTAGCATCTTATAAAGATTTAAAAGTTATTGGAATTACAGGTTCTTATGGGAAGACTAGTAGTAAGAATATTCTAAATGAGATTCTTTCTATGGATTATATATCCCATCCGACCCCTAAAAATTTTAATACGGATGTTGGACTTATGACTACCATTAATAATGATTTAACTAAGTTTGATGAAATATTTATTGCCGAGATGGGGGCTTACCGAGTTGGAAGAATTAAAAATGCTTGTAATTTGGTGCATCCTAAGTACGGAATATTAACAACGATAGGGAAAGCTCATTTAGAAACTTTTGGGAGTCAAGAAAATATTATTAAGACTAAGTTTGAACTTATTGAAAGCTTACCTAGTGATGGGATTGCTTTTCTCAATATGGATGATCCCTTACAAGTTAATTATGATTTACAAAATAAAGTTAGAGTAGTTTGGTATGCTGTCAATAATAAAAAAGCCGACTTTTATTGCTTAGATACAAAATGTAGTGATAAAGGATCAACTTTTAAAATCTTCTTTAAGAGTGAGAATAAAGCTTATGAATTTCAAACACGTCTTTTAGGACGTCATAATATCTCCAATATTGTTTCGGCAGTTGCGGTTGGTTATGAGTTTGGAATTTCTATTCCCAAATTACAAGCCGCTGTTAGTAAAATAAAACCAATCGAACATCGTCTTGAACTTAAGAAAATTGGGGGTATGTATCAGATTGATGATGCTTATAATAGTAATCCTGTAGGAGCTAAAGTTGCCCTTGAAGTCTTAAGTATGATGCCTGGGGATAAGGTTGTGGTAACTCCTGGAATGGTTGAATTAGGAGCTGAAGAAGAAAAATATAATAAAGAGTTCGGCGAAGAAATAAGTTCGGTTGCGGACTACGTAATTCTCGTTGGCGAAAAACAAACAAAACCAATCTATGAAGGCTTGATGGCTAAAAAGTATGATAAGGATCGTATTATCATTACTAATGATGTTCGTCAGACTTATATTTTGGTTAATAAATTAAAAGGTACTAAAGACATTTATGCCTTATATGAAAATGATTTACCAGATACTTATAATGAGTAAATGAAGAAAGGAAGTTTAATATGAATATAAAATTAGGAGTAATTTTTGGCGGCGTTTCCGTTGAACATGAGGTAAGTGTTATCTCGGCTGTTCAGGCTATGCAAGCTATTGATAAAGAAAAATATGATGTAATACCCATTTATGTTGCTAAAGATAGAGAAATGTATACAGGAGAAATCCTAAAAGATATGGATACTTATACTGATATGGATTTGTTAAAAAGATATACCAGTAATGTTAATCTTGTTAATAAGAAAGGAAAATTCTATTTACAGACTAAAGGTCTTTTCAAAAGATATGTAACCGAAATTGAACTAGTCTTACCAATTGGTCATGGTACTAATATGGAAGATGGGACCTTACAAGGTTACTTACAGACTATTGGAGTTCCTTATTGTGAATCTGATGTAGCATCATCAAGTATAGCTCAAGATAAGGTAACACAAAAGTTAGTTTTCCAAAGTAAAAATATCCCTATGACAGCTTTTACTTGGTTTTATGATACAGATTTTAGTGCTAAAGAAAGTGAAATCTTAAAAGAATGTGCTAAGTTAAAATATCCATTGATTGTTAAACCAGCGACTTTAGGAAGTTCAGTAGGAATTAATTTTGCTAAGAATGAAACCGAATTAAAAAGTGCTATTGAAGAAGCTATTTCTTATGATAAGAAAATTTTAGTTGAACATGCCGTTGAAAATTTAACGGAAGTAAATATTTCGGTTTTAGGAGACTATAAATATCAAGAAGTATCAGCTATTGAAGAAGTAACAACTATTCATCATTTGTTAACTTATGAAGATAAATATATTGGAAATACTAAAAATACACCTAGTAAGGGAATGGCTAGTCTCGGGCGTAAGATTCCTGCTAATATTAGTAAGAAAATGCAAAGTGAAGTTGAGAATATTGCTAAAGAAGCTTTTAAAGCTGCCGGTTTATCCGGGGTATGTCGTATCGACTTTTTAATTGATAAGAGTGATAATAAAGTTTATATCAATGAGATTAATGCTATTCCAGGATCATTATCATTCTATCTATGGGAGCCAAAGGGGAAGAAATATCCTGAATTACTAGAAGATATTATTAAAATAGGAATCAAAAACTATCAAGATAATAATAATAAAGTTCATTCTTTTGACTCAAATATTTTAGCCGGATATAGTGGTGCTAAAGGAGCTAAGGGTTCTAAATTTGGCTTTAAAGGAAGTAAATTTTAGGTGAGTTATGAAAAAAAATGGGTTTACTTTAGTGGAGTTATTAGTGGTTATTGTAATATTAGCAATTCTAGCAACGGTGGCTACTCCAAATATTATTAGTCTTTTACATGGGTCAAAGAAAAATACAACGGAAATAGTTATAAATAATTTAAGAGATGCTACTACTGGATATGTTAAAGAACAAGTATCTTTGAAAAAAATATCTTTAAGTTCTTGTGATTTTGAAATTAATGATATCGATACTGCCAAGGCTAATCTTAATCAAGGAAAAAGATGTGTTAAAGACTATGCGATTTCTTTTTTAGAGGATAATGGTATCTTTGATGATAAGGATAATGCTTGTAGTGGGACTATCTATGCTTATAAATACAATAATGGTAGTTATACTGATATTAAGATTTATATTCCGGATGAAACGTGTGAGGTTAAATAATTATTTTAGGAATTTATCTAGAAAAAGAAGGATAATTCCTTTTTTTTAGGCTGATTTTAAGATATAATAAATTATTAGAAAGAAAGTGAATTATATGGGATTTTTTGATAAATTAAAGAAAATAGTAAATAATAAAGAAAAAAAAGTAGAAACTAAAGAAGAGGTAGAAAGTTACAGCAAAGGACTTGAAAAAACTAGAAATGAGTTTGTTTCGAAGTTGAATGTCCTAGGAATTAAATATACGAAGATTGATGAAGCTTATTTTGAAGAATTAGAGCAAATTCTAATAATGGCTGATATTGGAGTTAATACCGTTGAAAATTTTTTAGATAGATTAAAGACCAGAGTTAAGAAAGAAAATATTACGGATACTAAATATTTAAATGAAGTTATTGTTGATGAATTATTTATTATCTATGTAAATGGTGAAAATATTACTGATAAGGTAAACATAGCTCCTGAGGGACCAACTGTTATCTTAATGGTTGGCGTTAATGGCGTTGGCAAAACAACTACTATAGGTAAATTAGCTTATAAATATCATAATGAAGGCAAAAAAGTTATGCTAATCGCTGCTGATACCTTTAGGGCCGGTGCGGTTGAACAACTAAAAGTCTGGGCTGAACGTTCGGAATCAATATTTTATGGTAAAGAAAATACTGACCCTGCTGGTGTTATTTATGATGGCTTAGTAAAAGCTAGAGAAGAGCAAGCTGATATTGTTTTAATTGATACAGCTGGTCGTTTACAAAATAAAGTTAACCTAATGAAAGAATTAGAAAAGATGAATAAAGTCATTGCTAAATTTATTCCTGAAGCACCGCATGAAACTCTTTTAGTAATAGATGCAACTACCGGTCAAAACGGCATTATGCAAGCAAAAGCCTTCAAAGAAATTACTAATATTACCGGTATTGTTTTAACCAAATTAGATGGAACAGCTAAAGGCGGTATTGTCTTAGCAATTAAAGAAGAAGTTAATATTCCGGTTAAGTTTATTGGGCTTGGAGAAAAGATGGAAGATTTAAAACCATTTGATATTGAATCTTATATTTATGGTTTATTTAAGGATATGATGTAAATTGACAAGTAATATTGAATTAAAACCTATTAATAACATTTTAAATAAATATCATATTTCTGATGATAAAATTAAGAATTATGGGAAATATATTGCTAAATTAAATGTTGATAACTTAATGACTAGAGATAAGGTGGGAAAATTAGTCCTCGTGACTAGTATAAGTCCGACTATTTATGGCGAGGGAAAGACTACTACGGTCATCGGACTTGTAGATTCTTTGAATAAAATTGATAAGGATGCGGTGGCTATTCTTAGAGAACCTTCTTTAGGACCTGTTTTTGGGACTAAAGGTGGTGCTACTGGTGGTGGTCTTGCTAAAGTTGTTCCCGAAAGTGAGATTAATCTTCAATTTACGGGGGATATGAGTGCAGTTAATAATGCTAATAACTTGTTGTGTGCCATCGTTGATAATCATATCTTTCAAGGAAATGAGTTAAATATCAAAGACGTTGTGTTTCCTAGGACTATCGAGGTAAATGATCGAGCTTTGCGAAATATTACGATTAATTCTAGTTACAAAAGAGAAGAACATTTCATCTTAACGGTAGCTAGTGAGTTAATGGCTTGCCTTTGTCTTGCTTCTGATTTTAAGGAATTAAAGGAAATGGTTAAGAAGATTATTGTTGCCTATAATAAAGATGATAAACCTATCTTTGTAGAAGATTTAAAAGCTACTGAAGCTATCTGTATTCTTCTAAAAGAGGCCATAAGTCCTAATGCAGTTCAGACTTTAGAACACAATTTAGCTCTTATTCATGGGGGACCTTTTGCTAATATTGCGCATGGGACAGCTTCCATTAGAGCTATAAAAACCGGACTTAATAATTTTTCTTATTCGGTTGTGGAGGCTGGTTTCGGTTCGGATTTGGGAGCAGAAAAATTCTTGGATATCGTATGTCCTAAAGGAGGATTTTATCCTGATTTAATTATTATTAATGCGACTATTAGAGCATTAAAATACAATGGAGATGGGTCTTTAGAAGAGGGATTATCTAACTTACAAGCCCATATAGATAATATGCATCTATTTAGTGATAATATTTTAGTTTCTTTAAATAAATTTGATGATGATTCTAAAGAAGATATAAGTCTTATTGAAAAGTTGTGTCAAAAGAATAAGGTATCTTTTGCCGTTAATGATACTTATAGTAAAGGCTCAACTGGGGGAATAGAACTTGCTAGAGAAGTAGTAAGATTATGTGATAAAAAGAAGAGGATTACGAAGTTATATGCTGATGATAAGAAAATAGAAGAGAAAATAGAGATTCTTGCCAAGAAAATATATCATGCCAAAGAGGTCTCTTATACAAGTATTGCTTTAGAGAAGATAAAACATCTAGAAAATTTACATCTAGATAAATATCCTATCTGTGTTAGTAAAACTCCTATGTCAATTTCTGACAATAAAGAATTATTGGGATATCCTAAAGATTATACTATACATATAACAGATATTAGATTAAATAACGGGGCTGGTTTTATTGTTGTTTATATGGGAAATGTTATAACTTTACCAGGATTAAGTAAAAATAGCAATTATCTAAATATGCATATAGATGATGATGGAAACATAGAAGGGATAATTTAATGAATAGGGTAGAACTAATTAACTTATATGATACATATGAAGTCTTACTTACGAGTAGAGAACAAGAGATATTTAAGTATTATTATTATGAAGATTTATCACTTAGTGAAATAGGAGATAATTTAAATATTACAAGAACGGGTGTTCATAATACTTTAAAAAAAGTAGAAGAAAAGTTAAATAACTATGAAGAAAATCTTCATCTATATAGTATCAAACAAACTTTAAATAGCATCTTAGAAGAAAAAGATTTAACAGAAATTAAACAACAAATTAAAAAGATTGTAGGGTAATTCTTACAATCTTTAAGCTTTCTTTTCTTTTTTATAGATGTATTTAATAAAAATAATTAAATAGACTAAGGCTAAAACAAAACCACCAATAACATCGGAAGCATAATGAACTCCCAGATAGATTCTACTTAGACCAATCATCAGGACTAATAAAATCAGAATACTTATAATAATAGTTTTCCATATCTTACTTAAATGGGAACAATATACATAATAGATGATAAATCCATAAAAGGCAAAAGATACCATTGAATGTCCAGAAGGAAAACTAAAACCATTCTCAATAATTAAATTTATATCAATTGGTCTATCTCTACGAACAATATTTTTTACAATAAAATTACTGGTGAATATGGCTACTAAATTAATGGTAAAATATCTATTGAAACTTTTATCTTTATTAAATAGATAAAATAAAATAATAACCGGAATCATCACTGTATAATTGCCAAACTCAGTAATAAATTTAACTATCGGGGTCATTTTAGGACTTATAAACTCCTTAATAACATTATAGATATAGTTGTCTAAAATACTAATAGTATTAGCATTAATTGATCTAACTAAGTAAAAAAATAGAAGAAGTCCTAAGGCCAAAATAATCCAAATTAAATATTTATTTATAAATTCTTTTGCTTTCATAATATCACAAATCCATTGTAGCAAATTTCTTTTTAAAAGTCTTTAAAAAACTATAAGAATATTTTTACTATCCCTAAAAGAAACAAAAAATTGCAAATGTCGCTTTAAAAGCGACCACTTTTTAAAATAAATGTGATATAGTTAGTTTGACCGAAAAAAATTTAAATAAAGGAGAGTATAACTATGCAAAAAGTTTTAATAACAGGGGCTACCAGTGGGATTGGGTATGCCACTTTAAAAGAATTGGCTAAGGATTATGAAGTCATTTTTACTTATTATCATAATGAGAAGAAAGCCCAAGAGTTAGAAGAAACCTTTAATATTAAAGGGTATTATCTTGATTTAAATGATAAAGAAAGTATAGAAGCTTTAGCTAGAAAGATAGATTCTTTAGATATTTTAATCAATAATGCTGCTATTAGCTTAGATAATT
>CAKOOW010000034.1 GCA_934098445.1 uncultured Bacilli bacterium | reverse complement strand
ATTGGTTCATTATCATATCCATTTGGATAAATAATATTATATGCATGTCTTTCTGAATCTCTATAGCCACAAACAACTTCAGAATCAATTCCTAAAAATTTAAACATATTGTGGGCCATTCCAGACTTTTCAGAACAAAATGCACAAGCATTATCTCTTATTTGTTTTATTGATATTCTTTTGCCTTTATTTCCTAAATATGTAAAAGCTCTACCTAGACCAATATCATCACTTGGTAAATATTTGTATACTTCAAAAAATATTGTAGAAAATAAAGTGAGTTCATTATACCAACTATTTTGTTTAATAGCTTTTATCAAATTAACATATGGCACTATATCATCATAAACTAAGTCAGGACATTCGGCATCTTCTAATTTTTCTCCGGCTTTGTAATGAGTCTTTTCTGAAATATATTCTTTAAATGTTGTAGTATAGTTTTGCCCTACTGTCGTTTCAACTGAATTATTTTCTAACTCTGCTATTCTTTTGTTAACAAACTCAACAATATCTTTATCGGTTTTAAGACTAAATATTATTTTATTAATTTCTTCTTTTGTCATATAATCACATCCCATGAATATTATATCACACAAGTTTGTATTCTCTAACGGCAATTCTTACATCGGAACAATATTCTATTACAAATTTATTTTCCCTTTTACATATTAATATTCCCGTTGTATTATTATTAAATTGATAATGTTTTCGTATAATGGTCTCATGTTAATTGTGTCAGCATTGTTACCACTTTTTATTACTAAATACATTGGAGAATTGTTTCATTCTAAACAAAGTTCTTCTATTGTATTTTTTACCCACTTCCTTAACCTACTTTTCAAAGTATTTATCTGATTTAAGGATTAAATAGTTCTCTAAATCATCATAAGTATCATAATTAAAATAAATATTCTTTATCTTAAAATTATCTACTAGATAAGTAGCATTATCTATATAATCATAATTTCCAGGTGGTGACATTCGTTTATGCATATGGATTTACGCAAAGAAAAAAGATTGCAAATTGCAATCTTAACCATTTTGGTTTTTACTAAAACATTCTTTACGATAATATAATGACCTTAATTTGTCCAATCCCAAAGTATCATAATTAAAATTAAATCCATAACTATTTAATTCATCTATTAATTTCCTTCTTTGATTTTCCAAATCAAATTCATAATAAGCTTTATTGTCTAAAAACACCAACAAACCAATATCTTTCGTTTCTTGAAGTTGAACTCTAGTAGTCATTCCTTCTTTGTACCATTGATGATCATATTTTATTGTGTCAAACACTTTTCTATATCCATATCGCTTAAATTCTTTTTCTAATTTATTTATTTTAGATGACTTAATTTTCTTTCTTTTATATTCCTTTAATATTTTGTTTTGAATCTCATAATCTCCATCATTAACTTTTCTCACTCTAATGCAAACATCTTTTAGCTCTTTTTCAGTCATGTTATCAATGTTTGAGAAATCATTATTAGTGTAATATAAATCATGCGTAACACATTCAAAAACACATTTAAGACCATTTTGTTTTAATATATTTTCATAATAAAGATATGGTCTATCTAAATATAAACCTAATTCAACTACTAACATATAATCACCCTAAATTTATTGTATCACATTTCTATCATTCTTTTAGTTTTTTACTATTTTTTTCTAATTCCTTTAAACTTGTTTTAGGAGTTGGCAAATCTTCTGGCATAGTACCATCCAATCTTTTAATACTATTTCTTACTTCTTTGCCTACTTCATAATGAACAGAATTTGCAGTGTATTCATTATCTACATTATCTCTTTTTAATTTAGCATCTGTTTGAGCAATTCTAAATATATTATCTGCAAGTTCTTCACTCCCCATATTATCTAATATATCTTCTCTATATCTTAGTTTCTTTCTTTTAAAAATATCAGCAGCAGTTTCACCATTATATAACCCTTTATATCCGGCATTGTGAAATCTAGCTAAGTCTTTTACGCCGCTATTAACTGCTGTTTTATTTAAATTATAATTACCTCTTTTGGCTTGATTTCTTTTATATAATCTTTTCTCATCTTCAGTAAGTTCATTATACTCTTTTTCAGAAAGTTCTTGTTTTCTTGTTCGAATTACAAAGTAAGTTTGGACAAGCGCAATAATTTTGATTCTTGGGTTGCAGTTTTGAACTATTAGATAACATGCATATCTTGATAATTTATAATCTTGGATTTTTCGTTGAGCACCTTTGGCAATATTTATCATTTTGTCTTTAAGGGCAAAATGATTTGTAACACAATAATTGCTGCCATTACACGCATCAAATGCCTTTTTAATTACTTTATCAAACTTTCTCCATTCTTTATATTCTAATACTTTCATTAGTTCTCTAGCAAACCAATATTCATTACCAAATTCATCTATATGTTTAATATCTTCAAATGGTTTTGTTGTATATTCTTTTATTTCATTTATCTTCCTTTCTAGGGACTATAAGTCTCTATTTTTAATTCATTATTTTTTATTTTAAACATAATGCTACCATCTTCATCGGTTCTATATATTTTTGAGTTATTCAGATTATCTAATACTTCTTTATTGGGATGACCATACTTATTATTTTTTCCTACACTAATTATAGAATACTTAGGATTTATTTTATTAATAAACTCTTTACTACTACTTGTTTTAGAGCCATGATGCCCTACTTTTAAAATGGTTATCTTTTCTAGATTATATTTCTTTATAATATCATTTTCTCTCGTACTTGAGGCATCACCCATATAGAGAAAAGTATAATCTAAATACTTAAAATAAGTTACTAGAGAGTTATCGTTTTCATTGTCATATAAACTACTATTTAAAAAATTAAATGTATAGTAAAGTGTTTTTAAAGACTTTAAACCTTTATAGTAGTTTATTTTCTTTTGCTCTAATTTAAGTTTTAAAGACTCTTCTAAATCATCATAATGATCATAATTAAAATAAACATTCTTTATCTTAAAGTTACCTACTAGATAAGTAGCATTACCAATATGATCAAAGTCCCCATGACTAATAAGTAAATTATCTATTTTCTTAATATTAAGACTATGCATAAATCTAATGATGGTTTTAATCGTATAGTTATTAGTATCTCTAGTTAAACCACCCGTATCAATCATTGTGATGTCTTTCTTCTTAGGACTTATAATAAGACTACAATCTCCTTGATTAACATCTAGATAATAGATATTTAAACTCGTTATATAGTTATATTTTAAAGGATATAAACATAAGATAAGAGTAGTTATTAAATAATAATAAATATTCTGATATTTAGAAAGAAGATAAATACTTATATAGTAGATAATAATTACTAAAGTACTCATTTTAGGGAAAATAATATTAAGACTAATTTGACTAAAAAGAAAAGTAAGAAGTTCTAAGAGAGTTATTAAGACTTTTAGAAGAGGTAAAAGAAAAGGAAAGATAAAGGTTAAGAGACAACAAGGATAAAAGATGATACTAATAAAGGGAACATAAATTAGGTTATAGATAGGACTCATTAGGTTATAAGTATAATTTAGGGAGATACTTATTGGTAAAGACCAAAGGGTTGCGATGAGGGTGGTTTTAAGGGCTTTTAGAATTTTATTCTTCGTTTGATCATTAAAATACAAAAGACCAAAAGTACATAAAGAAGAATAAAGAAATCCTATATCATAAAGAAAATGAGGATTTATTAGAAGTAAAAAACTAGTACTTAGGATTAACACTTGATATGTTGGTAGTTCTATCTTTTGCTTGAAGATAAGAGGCAAAAGATGGATAAAGATATAAAGACTTAAAGCTCTTAGGATACTAGCGGGAAAGTTTATTAGGGAAGCATAAAGAGCAAGAAAGATAATGATAAGAAGAGTTCGCCCGTTCTTGGAAATTTTTAGTTTCTTTAAAAGATGTTCTAGTAACAGAGTAAATATTTGTATATGAAGACCAGATATAGCAAAAAGATGAATAACTCCTAAGTTAGTTAAAGTCTCATAAGTATCTTGGTCTATCTCTTTTTTTCCATAGATTAACATAGTTAAATAACCAGTATCATCAAGAGACTTAGTTCTTTTATAAAGAAGATTTTGAACTTGGTAATAAGGATTAGTATTTTTCTTTAGAAGAGTAATATCTTCAATCGTAAATAAATAATATATTTCTTTATGATAAAGATATTCTTGATAGTTAAAAGTATTAGGAATAGTATTCTTACTAGGAAGTTTTAATTTTCCTTTTAAAGTTATGATATCTCCAAGAGTAATATTAGGTATCTCCGTACTTTGGTTTAAATACTTAGTAGCGAGAATTTTTTCTTTTTTCTTATCTTTAGTAGTCATAATAGTATAAGTTATCTTATCAGTCTTTACTTGATAGTCTATAATATAACCGGTTAGATTAGTTTCCTTAATATCATAGATAGAAGTATTTCTTTGGATAGTACTTCTAAAATAAGCTAGAAAAACAACTAAGATAAAAAGAAGGAAAATAGTAAAATTAAACCCTGATGTTGTCTTTGATTTTAGCAAATAAAGCATCTCCTATCCCGGAAATATTTTTAATTTCTTCAATAGTCTTAAAGGAACCGTTAGTGTTTCGATAGTCAATAATATCTTGGGCTTTGGCCTCACCGATTCCCCTTAGTTTAGTTAATTCTTCTTTGGAAGCTGTATTAAGATTGATTTTTATGTTTAGAGTTGTACTGGATGTATCACTAGAAGTATTACTATTATCAGGAATAGCGGCGTTATTAGGAATTTCAGTCGTAGTGGTTGTCGTCTTATCGGTTGTACTTTTAATAACTTCATTTTTCTTAGGAACATAAATAACCATCGCCGCACTTACGGGTTTACTTAAGTTTATTGTCGTCGTATCTGCATTCTTAAGAAGACCACCAGCTAATTTTAGACAGTCATTAACTATTGAGGTTTTACTTACTTCGTAGACACCTGGTTTTTTAACATAGCCTTTAATATCAACATAATACTTTTCTTCGGGAATACTTTCTAATTCTTTAGTTTCTTCTTTACTACTCTCCTCGAGAGAATTATCGGGTTGAGTAACAGTTTCTTTAGAATATTGATTAGTTAAATAGTAAGTATTATAAAGACTAAATCCTAAAGAAGTTAAACTTAAAAGAAACATAATAATTAAGAGAAAATATTTCTTTCCAAAAGACTTTACTAAGCCAAAATAAAAATTCATGATTTATCACCTCCTATATATATATATTAGAAATAAATCACGAATTTTTTTCATAAATTGATAATTTTCGCACGAAATTTGTTATTTTTGGTCTCAACGGCGATTTTTTCGGTAATTCCAAGCATCACAATGGCATTAATAGCAAAGGAACCACCATAACTAAAGAAAGGTAAAGGGACTCCCGTTAGAGGCATAAGTCCTAAGACTCCTAAAAGGTTAACTAAGATATGAAGTCCTAAGTAGCAGGCGGTACCATAAGCAATTAAGCTGTTACTAACGGTTAAAGCATTTTTAGCAATTTTTAAGATTTCTCTTAACATAATGATATAGCCTAAGATAATTAAGACGCCGGTCACGAGTCCTAGTTCTTCAACGATGATGGGGAATATAAAGTCGGTATGGGCTTCAGGCAGATATAGATATTTCTGGGTTGAGTTACCAAAGCCTAGGCCAAATAAACCGCCATTTTTAATAGCAATATAACCATTACAAACTTGATATCCTAGACGTTCATTTCTTTTTTCACTACTACAAGGTGCTAGAAAGGAAAAACGGGATAATTGGTATTCGGTAAATATTTTATCTTTAAAAGCAATACAAAGACTAGTCCCTACTATTCCGATAATTAAAAGCCAAAGGCAAGCTTGATGATGTGTTTTTTTGGGCATTGGCACACTTAAGAATATCATTAAAGATAAGGCCCCAACGATAATAGCACTCCCTAAATCCGGCTGTTTTAAGACTAAAAGAGCAATTACCATCGCAACACATAAAGGTAGAAAATAAATAATCGTCCTAGACTCTTTTTTCTTTACTAATTTTTCATAAGACGTCGCTAGATAGATAATAATAATAGACTTAGCAAACTCCGCCGGTTGGAGATTAAAAAATCCTAAATCGTACCATCCTTTAGTACCATTAGTAATTTTACCAGCAAGAAGCAGTCCTACTAATGAGGCGCCAATTCCTATCACTAAGGGATACGAAAGGTACTTATAGGATCCTAAGGGAAATCTAGTTACAATAATAGTAACAAAGATACTAATAATTAAAATAGCTACTTGTCTTAGAAAATAATAATTACTAGCCACTCCTTGTTTTAAGACCGTTAAGACACTAGAAGCACTATAAATCATAATACATCCTAAGATTGAATAAAGAATAGTAAGTCCCAAAAGAGATAGATTCATTTTTGATAAAAGCTTTTTCATAATATCCTCCTACAATATAATAGCATAAATTTTACGCATTTTGTTTGCTTGTTCATCTATTGTGTCAAAAAATTTGTCAACCCATAAAATATAATAGATACATAAAGGAGGTATAAGTATGTATTATTATGGAAATAATGGCTACTACGGCGGCTACGGTTATCAAAATCCTTGTAGTACTTATGTTGGTACCACGGCAGGTTATGGTTATGGCTACGGGGCTGCTATTTGGATTGTTTTATTTATTCTTTTAGTAATAATCATCGGGGCTGGCTGGACTTTTGGTGGCAATAATAATCGTTAGAGAGTTTTCTCTCTTTTTTCTTTTACCCTCTTTATTTTTATTTGGTTTTTTGATAAAATACCAATGAATGTGGGGTGGAAATCAATGGAATTACCAGAAATAGTTATTCTTGATGAAAAAGAAAAGATTTTACACGAAAAAGCTAAACCAGTAACGGAATTTCCTTTAGCTAAAGAAGATCAAAAGAAAATTGAGGATATGATTAAATATTTAACAATGAGTCAGATAGAGGAATATGCTGAAAAATATGACTTAAGACCAGGTATGGGGCTTGCTTATCCCCAAATTGGCGAGGCAAAAAGAATATTTGTTATAGTTGATGAGGTCGAAAAAGGCAAATTTGAAAATTATGTTATCATTAATCCAAAGATTGTTTCTCAAAGTGAAGAATTAATCTATGTTGGTGAGGGTGAAGGGTGTCTATCGGTTAATCGAGAAGTCGAGGGCATTGTACCAAGAGCGGCTCGTGTTACAGTAGAATATAACGATTATAATGGCGATACTTATCGTATTCGCGTTCGTGAAGATATTGCGGTAGCTTTTCAACATGAAATTGACCATTTAAATGGTATTTTATTTGTCGATAAGATTGATAAGAAAAATCCTTTCAAAGACAAAGAATTAATGCGCGAAATCTAATTCTTAATGCTTAGAAAAAATAGTGAGCTTACATAAGTTCACTATTTTTTAGTTGTAATTTTACTAGTTACTTCGATATCTTTATCTACAGTAACGCCATCGGTATAGGTACCATTATGATAGATATTATTTTCTAAAGAACCACTACTCTTTCCATCTTTTAGAAGACTATAAGTTCCTTTAGTTAAAGACTTCGTACTGATAATAATGCTACTAGCATCATCAGTAGCTAAGAAGGTTAATATTTCTTCTTTTTTACTATTCATTAAGCTTAAAATACTATCTTTTTTTATTATATCTTTTAACTTCAAACAAATAGTATAGTTTTTAGAACTAGTAATGGGAGCCTCATAGATATCTTTGCCTAAAGCAAGTAAAGTACCACCATTTATTTCATAACCATTTACGGTATCGATTGACGAATTTTCTTCGGTTCCGGTAAGATAGATAGTACCGCCATCGATAATAATATTCTGTTTAGATTTTAAATTAGCAAGACTACTATTAATAGCTAGATAACCATTGGTAATATTGATTAATCCCCCATCACTAGAAGTAACAATTCCATATTTTTTAGCCTTAATTTGGACATTACCACTACTTAGAGTAAAATCATTACTAGAAACATTAATTCCCATACTCTGGTTACCCTCAATATTTAAAGTACCATTTCCTTTAAGTTCTAAAGGACCAGTAGAATAAATAACGCTATCATAGTTAGATGAACCTTCATCCCTAAGAGTATTAGTCGTATTATCTAAGGTCTCAATCTTTAACTTACCACTACCAAGATTTACAATACTAGCCATATCTTGGGACTTAATATTAACATTGTTTAAAGAAAGAGTAATATCCCCATTACAATTGACAATAATTGTATGGGTAAAATCACCTGTTAAATTATAAGTACCGCCTCTTGTTAAAGAAATATTGGTACTATAATCATTTAAGTTAATATCTTTATCTGTTACTTCTGTTCCTTCTGGATTTTTTATATCCTTGTTATTTTCATCATCAGGATTTTCTTCAACTATACTATCCGCCGGTAAGAAAGTAATAGGTTTGATTGTCAAATATAAAATCGTACTAGTTAATCCTAAACTTAATATTAGATAAACTCCTATTTTAGCCAAAGGAAAAAAGGTCAAACGAAAGGTTAAATAATTAAATCCAGAAAAGATAAGAAAGAAAGCTATTTGGAAACTAATAATAATTAAAATACTCATAATTATAGTAGTAAAAATCTGAATACCTCTAGTCTTAGAAGAAGTTTTAACGGTATCAGAATTATTATAACCATCACTAGGAAATTGATAATTATAATCACTACCTCCTATAGATTCACTATACTTATCATTATAACTAGAATCAACATTCTCTTTAGTAGTTAAGTCTTGATATAAAATCATACTAAAACTTAAGAACAGTAACATCACAGTAATTAGAATTATATTTTTATTTTTTCTTTGCATAAAGTATCACTCCTACAGATTTCATTTTAGATATTAATTGTGAAAAATAAATGAAAAAAAGACTAAGAAAGTCTAATTATGAAAATAATATACTTAAAACGGCAGTAGCTTCATCCTTAGATAAAGGAAGTAAGTCGTTCCCCTCTACTCTTCTTAAAAGCAAATCATGATAATCCATTTCATTAGTTAAGTATACATATTTATGATTATTAAAATTAATTTCTTTAACAATCAAGTAGATTTTACCATCTAAAGTATAAAAATCAATTGTATCATTCATATTCATAGAGCTTTACCACTTTCTTTTGTTTCATCTATTAAATAGATATTTTGTTTTAAATTATTAATTCCCTCGGCGTAAGGTATTCCTGTAATAACCCCCGTTTTAATACTCTTACCACTTTGCATATAGTTTTGGTAAGCACTCCCATTTATTTCACTACCTGGTCCTTTAAAATAACTTTTCATAAATTCAGGTTGGCTTAAATTATAGTAAGTCTCATAAAGTCCTTTAGGTTCTCCACAAAGACTAATCGCATAAATGGCTTGGTCTTGACTTAAGCCTTTTCCAGCATCTTTACCAGCACTATTTTTACTATAAGTAGTTAAATAATTAATTAAGTCATCATAACCTTTTTGGTTACTTGTTTCAATATAAAATTCACCTTTCTCATTCGTACCACTTATAAATTCTTGATTATTTTCAAAACTTGGATCCATAGTGACAATTTGCTTAACTAAGTCTTTAGTTTCTTGCATTGCAGTTGCTAAAGAAATTTCAGGACCAACTATATCTTTAGTCATTTTATAGCCTATTGCTGCGATGGCTGTCGCACCTAATAATTTTAAGAAGGTACGACGATCCATTTTCTTACTTTCTTTGGAAGCTCCACGATATTCTTTACCTTCATAATCTATCTTGAAGTCTGTTACTTTAGGAGCTTCAAGATTAGGAGCTACCTTATTTTCATAGTGATGTTCATTAGTAAATTCTGTAACTTCATCAAATTGAGATTGTAAATGATGATTATTAACTATATCACTAAAAACATCGTTATTTTGATTTTCCATATTATATCACCTACTATAATGATAGCATTCTTAGACTTTTTTCGCAACTAAAATTATATTTCCTTGGGCAATTTCATCACAAGTTTGAATATATAAAAAATTTCCTAAATCATCATAATTATCGGTTACTTTAACAAGCTCATAAGTTAAATCAATACCTTTATAATTAATAGTAATTAAATTATTCATAGCTTGGAAATTAATATCTTGATAAGAAAATAAAATATTAAAAGGAAGGTCATATTTAGCGGAACTATGACCATATATATAACAATTTGTATCCTCTAATAAACTACAACGATAATCAATAAATATCGCCCCAAACTTATCTTCTTTTTTCTCATAATCATGATTTAAGTAATAAGTATTATTATCAGTCTGAACTAAAAGATAAGTTTTATTAGCAAGAGTTATACTTCCTACGATATCCGTATTCATCTTTTTAGTATAATCATCTTTATAAGAACTTTTTGCCATTACATTGTAAGTCTTAACATTAGCATAACTATATTTTATTCTTACTAGACACATTATAATTAAGATAAAATTCAATAGAAGTAATAAAGTTAATAATCTTCTAATACTTTTATTTTCTAGCATATTTTATCTTAGCTCCTATTAAAAGTAAAAAAGAAATTATTAAACCATAGAAAGGCCAATTACTATTAGTTACACCAGTATATAGATTATCATTAGGAATAATATTATCTACGGGAATCTCATTATCTAAATCATACATATAATAGACTTCTTGTAATTTTTCCATATAAGTACCCATCTTATTGCCATCTATTTGTATTAATTTATATCCCGGAAAAGTCTTTTCTTCCGTTTCATACTCTTTATCAATTTCATCTTCATAGGTAACAATATCACTTAAAAGATTACCTAAAGAATCAATATAATAAACTTTAACTTTTCCATATTTAATTTCTTTATCAAAAGATAAACCAATATCAACACCATAAGTAAATAAAGTAAAAGAGTTTCTGGTTAAAGGACCATTTAAATGGAAATAGAAAGGTTCTAGCGAGGTCTCACTAGTAGCAGGTATCGTAATGGAACCTAAAGCTTTATTAATATTTTGATAGCTTTCTTCCTTTCTAGAATAAGCTCCTACGGAATAGATATTATTATCTAAATCTTTCTTATCATTATATTTCATTGATAATAGAGTGTTATAGAAGTAGTTATGATGAAATTCAATTAGATTTTTATTAGTCTCCGGAATCTCACTATTCCTACTGATATTAGTCCATATCTTATTAATATATTTGGAGGTTAAATCTTCTAAAGACTTAAAATTAGTCCCATAATTTTTATTAAAATAATCAATATAATATTTATCTAACTCGGAAATACCACTATAACCTAAGGCTTGAAGTTTAGCCTCGATACTTTCATCTTTAATTTGTTCATCGGTTAAGTCTTTTCCCTCATATAAAAATTTTAAAGGCTCGGAATTATAGAGGCGATACATAGTAGAAAAAACCGGAATATAAGCATTATTATAGCTTAGAATATCTTTATAGGATTCTTTAGCTTCGATGGGTTTTAAGTATAGGGAATTATCTTGATAAGTATAGCTATTATTACTTAAATTAATGATTTTAAGAGTATAAGTTCTGGTATCTCCAGGCATAGATACATCATGTTCATTAGAAAAAATATTGGGTTTTATATTTAAAATTTTTTCTTTAAAATTTTTAGGGATAGTAATAGTTTCTACGCACTCTTTTTTCTCACAGACTAAGTTTTTCGTAAGACCATTACTTTCTAACATAGTTTCCTTATAGGGGGCATCCCATTTTCCCTTAGCTGAAACATTCATTAAACTTAGGGCAATTACTACTGGTATAAATACTTTTTTCATAATTATTCTCTCTTTCTTTCTCAAGATAATCATACTATTTATAATTGTCGGATTTTGCTGAAGAAAGTCTCATACATGAAAAAAAGACTATTTGCTAGTCTTCATTACTTCTTTTAAAAATGATAAAGCCACCTTTTTTTCTAGGGGGGTTTTTATATCAACCAGTTTTATTTCTTTATCACTTGCTTTTTCATATAAAGAATAATATACTTGCAGTTTATTATCTATTAGATTTTTATCGGTATAGATAATATAGTTTTTCTTCGTATATTCTTCATCATAATAGGTTGCTATCACATAATAAGTTATATTATTATTTAGAAATCTTAAATCTTCCATAATACCTCACTTTAATCTTAAAGATTTAATAACTACTCTTTTCGGTTGATTATTATCTATAGTCTTAACCATTAAAATACTAGGAATAGGCTCAAAAGTGGGCTCAGTAGTACGGATATTTTCAGGAACTACATAAGG
>CAKOOW010000033.1 GCA_934098445.1 uncultured Bacilli bacterium | reverse complement strand
TTATTTATTAAAAAGTTATCATTACTAAATAATTCGCTTAAATACTCATTGGCTAAATTATTTATTAAGCTATCATCCTCATATTCCTTATAAAGAAATTTAAAATTTTGACATCTACTTATTATCGTATCTAAAACTTTTTCTTTATCAGTAGTAACTAAAAAGCCAATTATATTGTCCGTAGGTTCTTCTAAAAATTTTAATATAGAATTAGCTGCAGAATCATTCATTAATTCTGCATTTGTTATTATATAGATATTATATTTTGAGTAAACAGCTTTTTTACTAAATTTATCTTGAAGCTCTAATAATTGATTTTTTTTAATGGACATTCCCTCTGGTCTAACGACAATTAAACTTGGTAAATTATCTAAATCAATTAATTTACATAAATTACATTTATCACAATTATTATTATATTTTTCCCTACAATTAATATATTTAATAAATTGTTTAAGTTCAAGTAAACAATTATCGATATTGTTTGTTTCAATCAAAAAAGCATGCGCTAAATGATTATTATCGTATTCTTTAATTAGTTTTGCTATATTTTTTTCTCTATCCATAACTGCTACTCCTTAAATATAATTATATAATAAATAATTTTAAAATTATTAAAGATAAAACACCAAAACCACCCAAACAATAGGTTATCAATAAATTGATAAAATTAATTGGTATTATTATTCCAACATATTTTAATGTTGTATTTAATCCAAATAAAAGTAAAAATGAAAAAATAATTTTTTTAATAATTTTAAACATTATTATCACCATAAAAATTTATGATCATTGCTATCAACTTATGATAAATTTTTTCTTTCATTTAATGCGTTCAATAAAGTCAATTCATCTAAATAATCAATATCAACGCCCATTGGAATTCCATATGACAATCTCGATACTTTAACATTGCTATACTTGCTTAATATTTCCTTAATATATAGCGTAGTCGTTTCTCCTTCAATTGATGGTTTTAACGCAATAATAACTTCAACTGACTCTTTATCTTTAATTCGATCTATTAAACTAGCAATATTAATGTCCTCAGGACCAATATCATCAATTGGTGATATAAGTCCATTTAAGACATGATATTTTCCATTATATTTACCGGTTTTTTCAAAGGCAAACACACCTTTGAAATCTTCTAAAATACAAATTAAATTATCTCTTCTAAACTCATTTGAGCATATCATACAAACATCGTTATCAGTTAAACAACCACAAATATTGCAAGGATGAAGTTTATTCTTAGCTTCTAGCATTGCATTTGCAAAAGAATTTACATCATCACTGTTAATGTCTAAAAGTGCTAAAGCCATACGCTCCGCACTTTTATCACCTATTCCAGGAAACTTCTTAAAGTATTCAATTAATTCTAATAATACTTTTGGATAAATCATTAGAATAAACCATTAAACATGCTACCATATTGTCCCATTGCAGCTTCCATCGCAGCATCAACTTCTTTATTAGCATTATTAGTAGCAATAACTATCATATCTTGTAAAGCGTCTAAATCATCACTAGCAACTTCTTTAGCAAATTCTACTTTTACTAAATCCTTTTTTCCATTCACTATAACAGTAACTAATTCAGATTTTCCAGTAAATTCTTTTTTTTCAACTTCTTCTTTCTTCTTCATTATGTCTCTTTGCATTCTTTGAGCTTGAGCCATTAAATTTTGCATATTCATATTAATTATCTCCTCTATTCTACCTTTTTATAATTATTTCCAAAAATTTCTTTAGCTATTTTATCTAATTCACTTTTATTTTCTTTAATAATTATATCATTATCAATTATCTCATATTTATACCCATTTTTGATATTATTTATATACTTATTTCTTTCATTTTCCCATTTTTTTGGTGAAATTGAAACTAAATAAACATTTTTACTAAAAAACAAATTAAAATCTTTTTCTAATGATTTAATATTTTTATTAATCAAATCATTTGTCGAATCTAAATTATTAACTAAAATTGCATATTTATCTGATACTGCCACAATTGAAGTATCTACTATATATGATAATAATGATTTATTAGCATTACTCTCATAAGCAATAAAATCTTCCCATTTACTTTTTATAGATATTAAATAATCTTTTTTAGCATTAACGAAAGTATTATTAATTCTAATATCAATATCGAAATCGAAATTGGCTGGCATACTGTCATTTTTAATTTCATTACTGTTACTTCCCGGTTCTACAATATCATTTGCTGCATTAACACTTGTAACTACTTCTATTTTTGATAAAGGCTCTTTTTCTTCAATTACAAGTTCTTTTTCACTTTTAATATTTTTTTTATCAACAAAATTATTTCCCGGGAAATAATTTACATACTTTAAAAAGACAATTTCTAGTAAATCATAATAGCTAGCACTACTCTTATCCATATATAATAAATTATTTAATTCAAAAATAAAATCATATATATTATCAAAAGTTAAATTTCCAATATATTTTTCTGTTTTTATAGATATTAAAATATTTTTTAAATAATTAATTATTTTTCCAATTAATATCTTTATATCAATTCCATTTTCTTTAAATGTATTAATGGTATTAATTACATTTTCAATGTCATTATTCTCATAATAAGAAAATAATTCTTTTAACTTTTTATTAGATACACCCCCAAAATTGCTAATGACTGCATTTACATCTATTTGACAGTCTAGACTAGAAAGCTGATCTAAAATACTTAAAGCATCTCTTAAACCGCCATTTGACATAAGAGCAATTTCTTTAATAGCATCTTCAGTTATATCAATATTCTCTTGTTCGCAAACATATTTTAATCTATTTTCAATATCGTTTAAGGATATTGACTTAAAGTCAAATCTTTGACAACGGGATA
The DNA here is from genome assembly GCA_934098445.1 of uncultured Bacilli bacterium. Lineage (GTDB taxonomy): Bacteria > Bacillota_I > Bacilli_A > RF39 > UBA660 > CAG-605. The sequence goes on along the minus strand of CAKOOW010000033.1, from coordinate 9,466 downwards.
ATACTGTTATTGGAACACTTTGAATATCTGTTGTAGCTAAAATGAATACTACATCTTTTGGCGGTTCTTCTAACGTTAATAATAAAGCGTTAAAAGCACTTGTGGATAACATATGAAATTCATCTATTATATACACTTTTATTTTCATGCTATTAGGCGCTAAACGAACATTGTTGATAATTTCTCTTATATCGTCTACGCCATTATTTGAAGCAGCATCTAGTTCAATAATATCCGGACTACTAGAAAAATTCAAACAATTTTCGCATTTGTTGCAAGGATTCCCATCTATTGGATTTAAACAATTGATAGCTTTTGCAAAAATCTTAGCACTACTTGTTTTTCCAGTTCCACGCGGCCCAGTAAATATATAAGCATGCGCAAATTTTCCGCTTTTTACGCTATTTTTTAATAATTTTTTTGTATATTCTTGTCCCACTAATGAATCAAAATCATGTGGTCTATATTTTCGATATAAAACTTGATATTCCATAGTAAACTCCTAGGTATTTATTATATCATAAAGCATAAATTTTATCTTAATTTTCGAAAAAATTCATCAAATAAGAGCTGATATTTATCAATAAACACATTATCTTTATGATTCAATTGCTTAAAGTTTGCTTTTTGATAACTTTCAACACCTTTTTGATCTAAAATATAATAAATTTCCTTAATTCTAGCTGCTTCAATAATTGATTGGCACATTTTACATGGTTTCAAAGTCGTCAATAAAATGCAATCATTTAACCGAAAATCTCCTAATTTACGTTCAGCTTTTATAATAGCATTTACTTCTGCATGACCTAAAACAACGCTCTTTTTTTGGCGGTTATTATAGCCTGTAGCAATAATTTTATCATTTTTTAAAATAATTGCAGAAACCGGCACATCACCGTTTCTAGCGGCTTTTCTAGCTAGTTTATATAATAATTTAATATATTTTTCCATATTATATTACTCCATAAAAAAAGTGCACATAATTAGAGGTAGTTATGGCTGCTGTATTCCTACTCTGACCAGGTTCCTACATAGTTATTGCACTACCTAATGATATCATAGTGTGCTTAATATTACAAGTGAAACTGTAATTAATTAATCTCTTTACTTATAAAATAGCCTGTTTATAACTTTATTTTCAATGTTTCACGTGAAACATTGAAAAAATCATCAACACAAATTATATGTTTCACGTGAAACATATTAATTTTTTAACCTATAAAACAAAACAATAAATAGTTTAAGCTATAATCATTAAAACATTATTTAATAATCATAAAAATAATTAATAAAATAATTAAATTAATAAATACGCTTTAATAAAATTAGATGTTAACAATAATGTTTCACGTGAAACATTAAAAAATCATTTAAATTTTATCAACAAAAAAACAATGTTTCACGTGAAACATTGAATTTTCCTTTATATGAGGAAACATACTTAAAGCAAAAATTAGTAAGATTAATTATAAATTTCGAAAATTATAATTAATCAACATATGTTTCACGTGAAACATATAAAATTTATTATCCTTTTTAAATATTATTCAAATAAAAACAATGTTTCACGTGAAACATTGTTTTTATATATTATCATTATTATTCTTTCGTTTCTTCTACTTCAGCATTAGTTAATAAAGTAATTGTTGATACCTTTTGAGCATCTTTCAAATTAATCAATCTAACACCTTGAGTTACTCTTCCCAATACGCTAATCTGATCAATTGGCATACGCATAATCATACCAGAATCAGTAACTATTATAACATCATGAGCATCACCTATAACTTTAAAGTCAGCAATATTGCCATTCTTTTCAGTTATATTTAAAGCTTTTACGCCTTTCGAACCACGTCTAGTTTGTCTAAAGTCAGCAACTTTTGTTTGTTTACCATAGCCATTTTCAGTAACCAGTAAGATATTATTATCTTCATTTACGACTTCAGCACCAACCACATAAGAATCTTCGCCAAGTTCGATACCTTTGACGCCACTAGCAGTACGCCCCATGTCTCTAATTTCTGCTTCTGAGAACTTAACCATACGACCGTTGCTTGCACCGATTAGAATCATATCATTGCCAGAAGTCTTCTTTACCGAAATTAGCTCATCATTTTCTTTTAACCCGATAGCTATTTTTCCGTTTTGTCTAATATTTTCAAATTGTGATAAATCCGTCTTTTTAATTATACCACGTTTTGTTATGAATGTCAAGTATTTTTTATCATCATTAGTAGATATTTTTACAACACTAGTAACCTTCTCATCTTTATCTATTTGTAATAAATTTACAATAGGTAACCCTTTAGATTGTCTACCAAATTGAGGTATCTCATAGCCCTTTAATCGATAAACCTTACCCTTATTAGTAAAGAATAAGATATAATCATGTGTTGATAAATCAACCAAATGTTCGACAAAATCTTCCTCATTTGTAGTCATACCTTTAACACCAACACCACCACGGTTTTGAGATTTAAATGTATCACTAGTAGTACGTTTAATATAACCTTTGTTAGTTAAAGCAATAACAATATTTTCTTCCGGAATTAAAGCTTCATCATCAATATAATCAATAGCAGTCATATCTATATCAGTACGACGATTATCAGCATATTTAGCTTTTATTTCTAATAATTCTTGTTTAATTATTCCATATATTTTTTCATCACTTGCTAATACACTCTTCAATTCATCAATTAATTTTAATAAGTCATTTAATTCTTCTTCAATCTTACTACGTTCTAAGCCAGTTAATCTTCTTAATTTCAATTCTAGTATTGACTCCGCTTGAACATCATCCAAATTAAATTTAGTCATTAATTCATGTTTAGCAGTATCATCATCTTTAGAATTTCTAATTATATTAATAACCGCATCCAAATTATCTAAAGCAATCTTATAGCCTTCTAAAATATGAACTCTCTTTTCAGCTTTTTCTAAATCATATTTAGTTCTTCTGTAGATAACTTCTCTTTGATAATCGATATATTTACTAATAATTTCTTTCAAATTTAAAGTCTTAGGTAATCCTTGATCCAACATTAGGAAAATTATACCATAAGTAGTTTGTAAAGAAGTATGTTTATAAAGATTATTTAAAACAACATTAGCATTAGCTTCCTTTTTCAAATGAACAACTAATTTTATTTCCGTTAAAGTAGATTCATCATGTAAATCAGTTATTCCTTCTAAAACTTTGTCTCTTACTAATTCAGCAATTCTCTTTTGAAGTTCCATCTTAGTTACTTGATAAGGAATATCTGTAAATACAATTTGTTGTTTACCATTATGCTCTACAACCTCAGCATGAGCTCTAATAGTAATGGTACCACGACCAGTTTCATAAGCTTGTTTAATGCCTCTATTGCCTAGAATAGCAGCACCTGTTGGAAAATCAGGACCTTTAATATATTTCATTAGTCCATCTACTGTAATATCATTATCATCTATATAAGCAATACAACCATCAATTACTTCTCCTAAATTATGAGGAGGAATATTGGTAGCCATACCTACAGCAATTCCCATCGTACCATTAACTAAGATATTTGGAAATCTACTTGGAATTACAACCGGTTCTTTCTTCGTTTGATCAAAGTTAGGAACGAAATCAACAGTATTCTTGTTGATATCTCTTAATAATTCTAACGAAATCTTTGATAATCTAGCCTCGGTATAACGATATGCGGCTGCACCATAACCATCAACTGATCCAAAGTTACCATGGCCATCAACTAATGGATGACGATAACTAAAGTCTTGAGCCATTCTTACCATTGCATCATAAACTGATGTATCGCCATGTGGATGATATTTACCTAAAACAGCCCCAACCGTTGTTGCACTCTTACGGAAAGCCTTATCAGGGGTTAAACCATCTTCATACATTGTGTATAAAATACGACGATGAACTGGTTTTAAACCATCTCTTAAATCTGGTAACGCACGAGCAATTATGACATCCATCGCATAGTTAATGAAAGAGTCTTTCATAACGTTGACAACATTTTTTGATTCTTTATTATCCATTATAAACCTCCTAATAATCTAAATTTGAAGCAAAATGGGCATTTTCTTCAATAAACTTTCTTCTCGGTTCTACTTCTTCACCCATTAATAGGCTAAATATACCATCAGCTTCCATAGCTTCATCTAACTTAACTTGTACTAATGTTCTATTATTAATATCCATAGTAGTAGAGCATAATTCCTCAGGATCCATTTCACCAAGTCCCTTGTTACGAGCAACATCAAACTTAACATTAGCTGGTAAAGTTTTTAAGAACTCATCACGTTCAGCATCAGTTAAAACATAATGGAAATTTTTTCCCCAAGATACCTTATATAAAGGTGGTTGAGCTATATAAATATGACCTGTTTCGACTAGAGGTCTAAAGAAACGATAAAATAAAGTTAAAAGTAAAATTCTAATATGATCACCATCAACATCAGCATCAGTCATAATAATAATTTTATCATATCTTAATTTAGAAATATCAAAATCTTCACCAATACCAGTTCCAAAAGCTGTAATCATACTTCTAATTTCTTCATTTGATAATGCCCTATCAAGTCTAGCTTTTTCAACATTTAAGATTTTTCCTCTTAAAGGCAATACGGCTTGAGTCTTTGAATTTCTACCCCCGATAGCAGAACCACCGGCTGAATCTCCTTCGACTATAAATATCTCACATTCACTTGGATTTTTACTAGTACAATCAGTTAGTTTTCCCCATTGATTAGATAAATCTAAGCCGCCTTTTGTTTGTCTTTGCAATTCACGAGCTTTTTTAGCAGCCATTCTAGCACGAGATGCTGTTAAGGATTTTTCCACTATTTTCTTAGCAACCTCGGGATTTTCCATTAAATATCTTTCGAAGCCATTACTAAAGACATCATCAGCAATTTTACGAACTTCCATATTACCAAGTTTTGTCTTAGTTTGTCCTTCAAATTGGGGATCTGGATGTTTACAAGAAATAATCATTGTTAAACCTTCACGAACATCATCGCCTGTTAATGGATCAGCCTTTTCACTTAACATTTTATTATTTCTAGCATAGTTGTTAATAATTCTTGTTAATGCTCTTTTAACTCCATCTTCATGCGTACCACCTTCATGAGTATGAATATTATTTGTATAAGAATATAAAGCTTCATTATATCCATCATTATATTGCATAGCAACTTCAATTAGAATATTGTCTTCTCTACCCTCTACATAGATAACTTCATCATGTAAAGGAGTCTTATTCTTATTAAGCATCTTAACAAATTCAATAATACCACCTTGATATAAGAATTCATCCTTTTTATTATCTTCTCTATCATCCATAAGAATTATTCTTAAACCTTTGTTTAAGAAAGCAATTTCTTGTAACCTTTTCGCTAATGTTGCATAATTATAAACAGTTGTTTCCCTAAATATCTCTGGGTCTGCTTTAAATCTTACCGTTGAACCTGTTCTATTGATATCGCATTCACCAATAATCTTTAAAGGTTCAACAGAATGACCACCATTTTCAAATTTTTGATAATAAATGTGACCATCACGATAAATAGTAACCTCTAACCATGTGGATAAAGCGTTAACTACTGAAGCTCCAACGCCATGTAAACCGCCAGAAACTTTGTAACCGCCACCGCCAAATTTACCACCAGCATGTAATACAGTAAAAATAGTTTCAACTGTAGATAAACCGGTCTTTTTATTCATACCAGTAGGAATACCACGACCATCATCACGAACAGTTATAATATTTCCTTTCTCAACAATAACTTCAATATCATCACAATAACCAGCTAAAGCCTCATCAACAGCATTATCAACAATTTCCCATACTAAATGATGAAGCCCAGCCTCACCAGTAGTGCCAATATACATACCAGGACGTTTTCTAACGGCTTCTAGTCCTTCTAAAACTTGAATATCATTATCATTATAATCTTCATGTCCAACTTCTCTCATATGTCCTCCCTAATCATACCATCAGAACAAAAATAAATTTTACACTCGCTATTCCTTATTCCATCAGGTAATTTATCTAAATCCGTAATAGTTATAAAAGTCTGTAAATCATCATCAATAGTCTCCAAAATATTCCTAATCTTCTCATTATCCAGTTCACTAAAAAGATCATCTAATATCAAAATTGGCTTCACGCCTTTTTTCTCCTTAAAATATCTTATCAATGTTAACTTATAAGCAATAACAGCATTCTTTTGTTGACCTTGTGAAGCAAAATTCTTTAATGGTTCATCATCAAAACAAAAATCGTAATCATCATGATGAACTCCTAAAGTCGTATTGCCAAACAGCATATCTTTTTCTCTACTTTTAGCATAAATTTTCTTTAATTCCGTAAAATCTTTACCTTCATAATCTGAGTGATATTTTAATTTCAAAGTACTTATACCACTAATTTTCTCATAATACTTTCCTATATATTGATTAATATACTCTAAAAACGTTTTTCTTTTTTGATAAATTTTCATCCCAACTTCTATCAACTTATCTGTTAAAATATTAAGATAATCTACTGACTTATTAGCATTCATATACATAACTTTTAAATAAGCATTTCTTTGTCTTAATAATTTTTGATAATCACTAGTCAATTTCAGATAATTATTATCTAATTGAGCAATATCAATATTAAGATTATCTCTTCTAATACTAGGTGTTTCTTTAATAATTTTTAAACAATCAGGATGAAACAAAACAACATTAATTTTTGAAACATAATCACTAAGTTTACTTTGTCTTTTGCCATCTATTTTAGCCACTTTTCCATCAAGAGATATAGTTAGTTGATATTCTTTATTTATATTATCTAATATGCCCCCAGATATTTTAGTTAAATTTTTATCTTTATTAATCAAGATTTTATCGTTACTTCCACGAAATGACTTGGTTAATGCTAAAACATAAATTGCCTCTATTAAATTGGTTTTTCCACTACCATTACCACCATAGATGATATTCAATTTAGGTGAAAATTTCAAAGTTAAACGAGCATAGTTTCTAAAATTTAATAATTTCAGATTAACTACTTCCATTTAAAGTACCTCATTTTCTATATAGAGTAAAATAATAGGTATACAAGTACCCATATACCTACCTAAATTATAACACAAAATAACCCCTTTTTATAGCCTATTTTCATTATTTTAGTAATTTTCGCATATCATTAATAGCTTTTAAACGTGTAGCTCGAATATATTGATTTTCAAAAACTCCATAAGACATATCAATAGTAATTTTTTCCCCATTTTTAAAGATTACATCAGTCTCATAGTTATTCTTTTTATAAGATATAATATTATTAAAACATATCCAAGAACAACTCTTAACTTTTGGTGAACAAGTCGGAAAGAAAATAAGCTCTAAACTCCCTTCAACTATAACTGGTACCTTATGTTTTATCCCCAATAAATTAGAAGTTCCCCGTTGTCTTCCTTCTAAAGTAGACCCAAAATACTCACAACCATATTTAATTATCTCCGTTGGCGAAATATCACTATTAGAAATCCCCCTTTCATCATATATTCTCGAAACAACTCTCCCATCAATCGAAGTAACCCCTTCTAAATATAACGTTTCTTCATTTATTGCATACAATTTATTCATAAAAATCCCCCTTCTGCAAATAAATTGCCCCCTACTCTAGCACTTACCTTTGTCGAATTTTGTCGGATTTTGTCGAATTGGTAAAATTTGTTAAAAAAAACAATAGCTAACCAAAATATAATTAACTATTGTCCTCAGAAACAAAAAAACTGGCTTTTCACCAGTAAATTCGTCTTAATAAGTTTTAATTGGTAATATTAATTGAATTAAAGTCTCATCTTCAGTTGATTTAATAACAATTGGTTTAATATCGCCATTTAATAAAATCATAATTTTCTCGTCTTTAAACGTTCTTAGAGCTTCTAACATATATTTAGCACTAAATGAAATAGAAATATCATTAGCAACATTACATTCAACATCAATTGTTTCTTCAACTTTACCAATCTCAGAAGCATAAGAATTAATAACAAGTTTCTTTCCAGATAAAGTCATCTTAACAATATTCTTATCTTTGCTTTGTGTAACTAAAGAAGCACGATCAATAGCATTATAAAAATCATTTAAATTAGTACTCATCATATATTCAAAATTAGTAGGAATTAAATTATTAGTATTAGGATAATTTCCCGCTAACAAATTACTTTGGAAAATAATATTCTTATATTTAAATAATACTTTGTTATTAAATACGTGAAGCTCCATATCCACATCATCATTAATAATCTTATCTAATTCTAAAACATTTTTCCCAGGAATAACAATATTAACATCATTAAGAGCAGCATCATTTAAAGTAACAGTTTTCTTCGCTAAACGATACGAGTCCGTAGCTATACATTCTAAAATATTACCTGTTATCTTAAAATTCAACCCAGTAAGTAAAGGTCTTAATTCTTGTGTCGAAATAGCAAAAGCTGTTTGACTAACAATACTCTTAAATAACATACTATTTATCATAATAGGAACTTTATGAGTTTCTAAATCAATTGTTGGATATTCTGAAGAATTTTATCCTTTTTTCCGGTACGGGAGCTGGAAGATTTAAGGTATTAGCGGGATATCATCAGTATTTCGCGGTGCGGAAAGCAATTGAAAAAGCAAAGAAGACAGGTGTAGGTATTGTTTCTGTCCGTAACTCCAATCATTTTGGTATTGCCGGATATTATGCAAAGATGGCATGTGATGAAGGTCTTATGGGTATGGCATGTACCAACTCCGAAGCTATCATGGTACCTACATTCGGAAGAAAGGCCATGCTTGGTTCCAACCCTATTGCAGTTGCAATGCCAGCAGACCCATATCCGTTTTTCTTTGACAGCTCTACTACAGTAGTTACCAGAGGTAAGCTGGAAATGTACAACAAAATGGAGAAACCGCTTCCGGAAGGATGGGCACTGGATAAAGATGGTCATGCAAGCACCAATGCACCGGATGTTCTTGCCAATATCGTAGCAAAAAAAGGTGGCGGTATCATGCCTCTGGGTGGCAATGAAGAAGTTACAGGAAGCCATAAGGGATATGGATATGGTATGGTCTGTGAACTGTTCAGCTCTATCCTTTCCATGGGTGTTACTTCAGATCATTGCTGTACTTTCCCGGACAAGACAGGCATCTGCCATGGATTTATGGCAATCGATCCTGCTGCATTTGGAGATCCGGAAGCAATTAAGAAACATTTTTCTGAATACCTGGAAGCACTTCGTGAAAGCCCGAAGGCAGATGGCAAAGATCGTATCTATACACATGGCGAAAAAGAAGTATTTGCTGAAAAAGAAAGAAGAGAAAAAGGTATCCCGGTTAATGACAATACTATGGTGGAACTTGCAAACCTCTGTGGATATCTGAAACTGGACTTCCACAAATATTTTGAAGGATACGAACTTCCTAAGG
>CAKOOW010000032.1 GCA_934098445.1 uncultured Bacilli bacterium | reverse complement strand
ACCCATCTCCCTTAGTTACATTATTAAATACTCCAATAATACGCCATAATTCGCAAGTATCAGCTGTGGGATTAGCATAATCACTGCAATTAAAATAAACATAGTTACTTGGATCTTTACCAATATATCTTATATTATTATCTGGATCATCTGTTGCAAACATACTAGGATTATTACTCATTGCGGTAGTCACTTTTTCAGAAACAGATACAATTTTATTAAAATACACATTACATTTAGTTCTCTTAGTTAAATTAGTTAATACTATTCCCCAAGCATCATTATCCCAAGAAGCATAAACATCATTATCACAGACTATTTTTTCTACTAAATAACCATCATTCTTACCTGGAATTGCACTAGAATACTTACCATCTATATAAGCTCCAATAACAGCATCTCCTGAGATAAAATCTCCTACTGTTGTTCTTACCACTTCTTCCTCTTTAAAGACACTAAACTTAGAATAAGCAAAGTATATTCCTGCTAATAATACTAATATACAAGGTATTCCTATATATAAGTATCTCTTATACTTCTTAAATCTTAATTTTTTTAAATACTTATCCCTATCAAATTTTTTCATATATTCCAGAAATCCTTTCTGTCTATAAACCACTTACACTTATAGACTCCCCATAATAAAAATATCATACGCTTTACATTTCTTGACACTTTTCATAGAGTTGCAAGCTCTATGAAAATACACGGTAAATACTGGCCTGAAGAGCCATTTTGACCAGAATTTTGACTACAATAGATTTAAAATATAAGTCATATTATCACCCTTCAATCCCAGTATTCACCTAGAACTAAAAGACATTTATTTGACTAAAAATTTGACTACAAAAGGCACTTTTTCCTACTCAATTTAGGCTTTAAAAACCCCATTTTCTATGATAAAATTATCCTATAAATTAAAAATACCAACGTATTTTCGCTTTCATAGAGCTTGCAACTCTATGAAAAGGTCTTACTATTTGATTAGAATACCCACAATTTTAAATTTTATACCCAAAAAAGAGATGAAATTTTATCATCTCTTTTTACACTAGGTTTTATTTAATTCTTTTAATTAATAGTATAGGGTTTTTCTTTAATTCCTAATCCCGCTACTAAGGAATCTGCTTTTATATTAATAACTGGTTTTACAGCGGCAGAATTAGAATTGATTCCAAAGTTTGGAGTTGAACCATCCTCGCTTATTAATCTATTACCTGTTATTCCTACAGTACAACTTCCGGCAGAAGCAGTCCAATATTTATTACCTGTATATAGATAATACCCGTCATTAGCGCTATTCCAACCACCAGCTAAAGTAATATCATCACCAGATAATAGTCCGATTGGATAAGTTAAAGCGCCATTACCCTTACTAGTATCACTTACGGTAAATGCATCATTCTGTTGTGGACAAGTAAAAGATACTGTCGTATTACCATAACTACTTCCATCCCAAGGTCCTCTGGCCCAACGATAATAAGTTCCTTTGGTTCCATAGCCACTACTACCATGAGTACCATCTGTATAAGTACTAATCTTACGGTCATTACAGAAGATATTATCCGCTAAATAAGTAGAATACTGACTTAAATTAGTCGTATACCAATTATCGACAAACTTCTTAATAGTAGAATCATTTATATTAGCATGAGTATCATTATAATTAGAACTCCCTGTCTTACCATACATATATCCTACATAAGCATTATCATTCGCACTACTATTGTATTTACTATTCCCAATAATTCTATCACTACTAGTTTCATTATTATCATGAGCACTAGTACCATCATAGACAAGTCTAATCGTTCCATCCCCATTTATTCTTAAAATACGCCAATAATATCCCCCAAACTTAACATAGTTATTGGTAACATTTCCTCTAAAGTAATAACTAGTACCATAAGCATCTGGGGCACTACAAACATACCCATCTGTAGCTTCTACTTTCGTCACATTAACAGTCCCATCACTATTAACACTTGGACACTTTCCAGTCTTATCAACTGAGGCTATAATTCTATCCGTAATTTTACTGGTCTTAAAATAAATATTACACTTAGTTCTTTTACTTATATGAGAAACATTTAAATCCCAAGTAAGATCATTCCACACTCCTATAGCATTATTATCACAGACTACTTTATCAACAACATATATAGAATCATCTTTAGGAAACTCTCCTACTAATTCATCATCTAAATAAGCCCCAATAATTACATCTCCATAGATAAAACTTCCTACCGTAGTTCTTACTACTTCCTCTTCTTTAGATACACTAAACTTTGAATAAGTAAAATATATCCCTAGAATTAATATAACTAAACAAGGTAATATGATATAAGCATATCTCTTATATCCATTCCATATTCTTTTAAACCTTACTCTTCTATAATACTTACTACTCTCCAAATTTCTCATAACAACAGCCCTCTACTATCATTAACATATTTTATTTATACCTAAATAATACCATATATTAAGATATTTTTAAACCCTTAATCTTAACTACTCTAAAAAATCATAACTTCTCATTATGACTTTTTATTTTACAATTTATAATATATTTTATAGACAGATGTCTAAAGCCAAGAAAATCGTACACTGTGAGGCTAGCTTTAACTGCTCTTGAAGCCAGTGTTTATAAGACTTTAAGAAAAACTGTCAGCTAGTAAGTCAAGCGATATGGATCGCTTTTAGCTCCTGTGCCTTTACCAACTAGGATATTAGATTTCAGAAAAAGCGCAGGCCGAACCACATTAACAGAGTCAGCAGTACGGACGTAGACATAGCCGAACGCGTTCGCAAAGAACACACTGCGAGCATTAGTCGAAGAAGGCGCCAATGTCCATTGATATGAGTCATATAAATAATCATTTCCTTTACAATCACTAAAATCTGATGAATTCCAATTAAAAAGTTCTTTTGCTAGACAAGCTGCTCTATCTTTTGTAGTTCCGCCACTGGTAGCATATCCATAATCACTTGGGTACATTAAGCCAACTTTTCCTGTCCAGGTAGTTGGTCTACCCGTATATACGGTTGTTCCTCTTTCGTAACCATACCAATGACTTGCTAGTCCATTGCTTGATGTATTATAAGTACTTGTACCACCTAAATTCCAAACAACTTCTTCAATAGCATTTCTGGTTGTATCATTTTTTAAACCGGTTGAGGTAAAATCTACTTCGGTACAACTAAATGTGGCTCCACTTGCTATACTAGCAGGTTTACAACCCTTGGTACCATTATAATATGAACCCATTTTGCTATATAATTGTTGACTTCCTAAGGAGATTATATCACTAGAATTAGTATATCCGGATTTTAAATAGTTAGTGGGATTTAACATCATCATTAACTGAGAATCACTCCAGTCATTCGAACCCAAATCATTAGTAGATGTTCCTACCCCATTCATTTTATGATCCCAAGAATAGTCGCCTAAAGAATCATTTCTTATAATCTTAACCAAATTTTCCTTTGTCCCATCACTCTTTGTTACATTATTAAATACTCCAATAATACGCCATAATTCACAAGTATCAGCTGTTGGATTATTATAATCACTACAATTAAAATAGACATAATTATTTGGATTAGCTCCTATATATCTTATATTATTACCTGGATCATCAGTTGCAAATATACTGGGATTACTATTCATCGCCGTAGTTATCACTTCAGTTAAAGGAATTTTTTTAGTTTCAAAATACACATTACATTTAGTTCTTTTAGTTAAATTAGTTAATACTATTCCCCAAGAATCATTATCCCAACTAGCGGAGGCATCATTATCACAGACTATCTTATCTACTATATAACCATCATTCTTACCAGGTATACTCTTAGAGTATTCTCCATCTATATAAGCTCCAATAACAGCATCACCAGAGATAAAATCTCCTACAGTAGTTCTTACTACTTCTTCCTCTTTAAAGACACTAAACTTTGAATAAGCAAAGTATATTCCTATTAATAATACTAATATACAAGGTATACCTATATATAAGTATCTCTTATACTTCTTAAACATTAATTTCTTTAAATACTTATCTTTATTAAATTTCTTCATATTAATATAACCCATTTCTAGCTATAATACGCGACACTTATAGCTTACCCAAGATTAAAAATAATATACATATCCCCTAATTCTGTTTTCATAGAGTTAAAAACTCTATGAAAATACTAGGTGAATACTGGGCTTGAAGTCTATTTGACTATAATTTTGACTAGAATAGAAATTGTTTTTGGACTAGAATAATCGATAGCAAAGCCAGTATTCACCTAGGTTTGAGAAGATATTATTTGACTAGAAATTTGACTACAAAAAGATAATTTATCTTTAAATATATCCTTTAAAAAGACTTAAAGATATGATATCATTTAGGTATAAGGTAAAAATAGTATCCGAAAATACGTATTCATAGAGTTTTTAACTCTATGAAATATCTTATCTAAAGAATATATTATTCCCAAGAAATATATAATCATACTAAAAAAGAGTACTAAGTACTCTACCATCTATAACCAGCTATATCATCTTTAGAGAAAGTATAATCTAAAGACTTATTATAAACCTCTTCATAAGACCTTTTCTTCCAAGTATAATCTTCATTTAACATATTAATACTATTAACTCTAGGACTTATATCCTTATCAGGATATAAATATCCTAAGACATTTAATTCATAAATAGTCTTATTAAATTCTTCATTATCTATAATATCCGTATCTATTATCTTGGTAAAACAAGAAATTATCGGAACATTTAAAATTGCTGCATACTGATAAGCCCCTCTCTTAAGAGGACGTATCTTTCTATAATTAAACCACATCTCTTCTTCCGGATATATTAAAACAATATTCCCATCACTAAGAATCTTTCTTAGATTCTCTTTAAAAGTCCCCGCTAAATACGTTGGACTCTTACTAACCGGAATAGTATTCGTATAATTCATTAAGAATCCTAAACTACCAGACATGGCTAAATTAGTATCTTGAATAACAATATATAAATCTTTCTTTAAGACTTTCTCTACTAACTTTCTAATAATAAAAGTATCTAAAGGATTAAAATGATTACTAGTAATAATAGCCCCCTTACTTAAATCTAAGTCTTTAAGATTCTCTAATCCCTTAATAGTTATATCTTTATCTAATAATTTCATATACTTACTTATAGTCATATTAGCTATCATATGTTTAATAGTATAACTAAACTTCTTACTCTTATTCTTATAAAACTTATTAATTAACTTCGTAATCTCTTCATCAGATAATACAGCATCATTAACTTCTACTTTTCTATTAAGTTCTTTATTAATAATATTAGTTTCTATATTCTTAATAACTTCTTTTTTAGAACCCCCAATAATCATAATCTCTCTTCTTTCCCACTATCAAATACACTCTTAAAAGTAACATCATCATTAACTATCTCTCTACATCTTCTAATCATAGAATTTAAACACTCATCATCTTTCTTCTTATCTTCTAAAGTATAATTATCTTTAATCCTCTTTATCTCTTCATAATAAGGACTCTTCTTAGCATATTCCCAGAAATATTTCTCTCCTGCTACATTATCATAATGCCAAGGTTTCTTAAATAAATTAAAATGAATTATCCCGGGATTATCTATTAATTTATTATCTTTAGATACTGTAGCATTCCATCTATTATCTATAAGTAATTTTCTATTCTTTAGAATAGCATTTATATAAGATTGATCAGGATCAACATTCCCAAAATTATACTTCTTAAATAGATATAAAAACTTTTCTGCAAAATGATGTTCTCTTAAAGCTTTCATATCAAAAACTAACATCCCGGAATTCATATATTCTTTATAATTTACCCCTACGCCATTAGTAAAATAATTAGTAATATCATCCATCCCTAGACAAGAAGTCTCTGTACATCCCCCTATGTAGTTATCACCTAAGTCTATATTATATAACTTACTAATATCATCTAATACTAAAGTATCACTATCTATATATATAGCCTTATCATACTCTTTAAAACAATCAGGAATAAATATTCTAAAGAAAATAGCTAAACTAAAATAATCTTCTCTTAGTCTAGTCCCTTTCTTATCAGTAATATTCTTTAATCTCTCATCCATATTATTAAACATAATCTTAGCATAATCCGTCTCTAAAGTTAATATCTTACTCTTATTTTCTTCACTAAGACCATTATTAACTATATGAATATTATAAAAGTACTCATGACTAGCCTTATCTAATAATGATTTTAAAGCTACACTTAAGAAAGGCGCAAAATTATCATCAATGGTAAAAAATATAGGTATTATCTTACTATTTTGCATTTTCCACTCCTTATATTCTCTAAGTAACCAATCAAACTCATGACAATTTAAAATCTCATGAACTCTATCAATCTGCCAAGGTTTAACCTTCTGCGTCTTTATCACCGGAAAGAATTTAAACGTCGTAGTAAAGTGTCTAAAGACTGTATCTTCCCGCATACTCTTCTGTTCATTATATTTCCTATCAACAATAAGCTTATGTTTACAAAGAATATTTAAAGCACTCTGATCAGGTAATAACATTTTTTTACTAGCACACAACTCTCTAGCTTTCTTTAAGATATCATTCTTCTTTAATAAATCTAAATTAAGAAGTAATACTCCTGAGTTTAAATAATCCTTCTTAAAGATATTCTTCTTATAAATATGACTACCATAATAATCTAAAGCTCCTACTAATTCATAAGTACTATTATCTATCTCATAAAACTCTCTAAAACTCTTATAAGCTAAAACATCCGTATCTAAATATAATATCTTCTTAGGTAACTCTACTAAATCAGCATATAATCTTAACATACAATAAGGAGTAAACAAAGTATCTTTATTCGCCTTACATTCCTTATTCTTATAGACATCACTCATATCAATAAGACTAACCTTACTATTAGGATTAACCCCTTTCACTAGAGTATCTAAAGCTTCTATAAACTCTCTATCAATCATCTTATAATCTAAATAATCCATAGATAAAACATAAATATTTAAGATACCCTTTTCTACCTCTAAAATAGACCTTATCGATAGATATAACCCATCTTTAATATTACTATCTCCACAATACAATAAATTCATTTCTACTCCTCTATATACCCTATTAAATAAGACTTATATTTCTTTAAATAAAACTTATCTTCTTTAGTAGTATCTATATCCCTAATACTCTCTAGAGTTAATCCCCTCATCTTTAAAATAGCCTCTTTCTTAACCCATATCTTCGTAAAAAGATATTCCTTATCTTTAGAATTCTCTATTAACTCTCTTTCTTTAGAATTAAAGAAGTACTTAACAACCCTCGGTCTATAAGTAAATCTTTCTATATCAATCCCTACTCTTCTTGTAGAAGTTACTCCTACTACAACATTATCCTTATCACTAAGACTAAAATAAATATTACTATTCTTAAAATAAGGTTTACCATTCCTAGTCCTTAAGACCACCTCATCTTTAAGATTATTATCCCTCTCTATTAAATCAATTAACTCCTTAGTAGTTATATCTTCTTTAATATATAACTTCATCATTACTTATTTAAATAATCCACAATATCTTTAACCGTCTGTAAAGTCTTAATATCCTTATCTGGTATCGTCAAATGATATCTATCTTCACATTCACTAATCAAAGTTACTATATCTAAAGACTCTAACTCTAAATCCGTCATCAAATTAGACTTCTCACTAATCATCTCTTCCGGAATCTCACAAACCTCACTAATTAATTTAATAACATCACTAGTTAATATCTTCATTATTATCCTCCAACACTTTATTTCTTAAAATCTTATGATTATTATTTTTCTTAAATTCTTTTGTTCTTAAAATACACTTACTAATCTGATGATTCTTAGGAACACTCTTATTATATCGATAAATCAAATTATTAAAGTAAGTAATATTCCCTAAATACTCTTCATTAGGATATATATATGCTACTAACTGATTATTTAAAGAATCTACTACTACCTCACATACCCCTTTATCTTTTAGAAGTTTTTCTTCTATCATCTCCGGTAAGATATTCTCCCCATTCGATAAGATAATCAAATTCTTCTTTCTCCCCGTAATAAAGAGAAACCCATCTTTATCAACATATCCTAAGTCTCCTGTTTTAAACCACCCATCGCTTAAAACTTCTTTCGTACTTTTAGTATCCCCATAGTACCCAAGCATCACATTCTTACCCTTAACAAGAATCTCCTCATCAACAACTTTTACCTCGATATTCCGACCCACTAAACCAACCGAACCATCTTTACCATAGAAATTACGATTAACGGCGACAACCGGACTACATTCCGTAATCCCATAACCATTTAATATTTCAATTCCAATACTGCGAAACCACTTAACGTACTTACTATCTAAATAAGCACCCCCACAAATAAAGTATTCTAAGTTTCCTCCAAATTCATCTCTTATTGACTTAAATAACTTAGCCCGAATATCAATACCAACTTTCAAAAGACTATTGGATAACTTAAGTCCTAGTTTTAACTTCTTATCTTGTTTAGTCCGGCGAGCCGTAGCCCAGATACTCTTATAGAACGTTTCGATAAATACCGGAACTACAAACATCGTATTAGGACTCGCTAACTTCATTTCTTTTTGTAAAGACTTAAGACTACTATTTATAAAAATTGGTACATGATAATAAAAAGGTTTTAAAATCCCCGTAATAAGCCCAAAAGAATGATGAAAAGGTAAAACCGCATAAACAGACCCATTTGGTTTAAAAAGGCTAGCTAAAGACCATATATCAAAACAAATATTCTCTTCACTTAACATAACCGCTTTATTAAAACCTGTAGTCCCCGAAGTAAAGAAGATTACCCTACAATCCTTAGGATTAGTAAATCTAATAAAATCTTTCTCACTCTTATAAGTATCAATCTCTTCAATAGGATACATCTTACTAACAATCCCACTTAAAGAATCACAATACTCTTTGGAATAAAAACAAGTATTAGTATTCGTATTCTTAAGCATCTTCTTTATATCATTAGAATCCAAATCTTTATCAATAATAACCGCACAATTCCCACTGATAACAATACTCATAAATATTACTAAAAAATCATAAGAATTATTTCCAATAAGTCCTAAATGTTTATTATTATAAAGATTAGCCATATAATTACTAACTAGTCTTACCTCATCATAAAACTCTTGGTAAGTCTTGGAAACTCTAACCTTATTCTTATCTAAATAAGAAAACGCTATATCTTCTGGATTTAATATACTAAGATTCATTAACTCCTTAAAAGAACTAATCTTAGGATTCTCATAATAAGCATAATTTTTCTTCATAGAATATCTCCATCTCAAACCATTTCATTATACTATCTAAAAATGAACTGAATATGAAATAAATTTTCTATTCTTTGACTATTTTGTTCCATTCACGATTAAGAAACGTTATATTTAATCGTGAATGGAACAATTTTTATCTAAATACAAAAAAAGCACCTAAATTACTTAAGTACTTTTCTAAAAAATTATTCTTCTAATAACCAATCAATAGCATTCTTATGAATAATACCATTTTGCGAAAAATCAAATTCATCCATAGAAATAACATATTTAGGATAATTATCATCAATTCCTTTGTAAGCTCCAAATTATCTATCAATAACTTTTTCATCACTTAAGGCATAACAAACTTGATAATATTCTCTTTTATCAT
This sequence comes from uncultured Bacilli bacterium, assembly GCA_934098445.1. Taxonomy (GTDB): domain Bacteria; phylum Bacillota_I; class Bacilli_A; order RF39; family UBA660; genus CAG-605. The sequence goes on along the minus strand of CAKOOW010000032.1, from coordinate 2,759 downwards.
AGCAACACCCCATAATCATTATATATCTAAGAATTTAAATTGTCAGATATCTTTTCACACAAGAAAAGATATCGACTTTTATCAATCTAATTTAATTATCAATAGGTAATTTAACTATAACCACAGTCCCTAAACCAACCTTACTTTTTATCTCAATGCTTCCTTTATGAAGTTCAATAATTCTTTTAACTAAGGAAAGCCCTAGACCATTTCCCTCTTCCGAATGAGACTTATCAGCCTTATAAAACTTTTCAAAAACAAATGGTAAATCATCATCAGGTATTCCTACTCCCTCATCCTTAAATTTAACCACATACCAATTATCTTCCAGATAACTAGTAATATGCAAAGACTTATCCTTATCACTAAACTTAATAGCATTATCTAAAATATTAATCCATACCTGCTCAATACTATCCTCATTAAGACATAATTTATAATCTAAAATATCTAAGTCTAATTCTAAATTCTTCTCTTCAATCTTTTGCATCTCTAAAAGAATAGCCTGTCTTATTTGTTCCCCGACATCATAATTACTCTTATCCGTTAAAATACTTTGCTTTTCGACTTTCGATAAATATAAAATACTATTCGATAAATTAGAAAGACGCGTCGCTTCTTTAATAATAATATCTAAATACTTATCTTTTTCTTCCTTAGTCAAATTATTTTTTCTTAACTCTTCAGCATAATTTTTAATCGAACTTATAGGAGTCTTAAATTCATGGGAAAAATTATTAATAAAATCATTTCTTAAGATTTTAACTCCTTCTAATTCTTTAGCCATCTGATTAAAATCATGCGAAAGACGCCCTAAAAATTTTGTTTTATTCTCCGTAATTCTTACAGAGAAATCACCCTCACTAATTTTCTTTGTTGAATTAGATATCTCCTTAATTCCTTTTAAGATTGGTCTTCCAATTAAGATAGAGGCAATAACTCCAATTAAGATAATAGCAGCAAAAACCAAAACCCAAAACTGCGATTGATGAAGATCAATCATATAATCCCAGCCTAATATTTTATTTCCAATAAAAATTAAAAAACTCAAAGCTATAATAATCGCGGCAAAAGTTAAAAATGCTAAAGCAGTAAAATAAAGTGTCAATTTTTGATTAGTTTTTATATCAATATCTCGTTTTTTATTTTTTTTCATTTTTAACTACCTTATACCCTAATCCTCGCACTGATTTTATTTCAAATTCCGGATAATTTTCAAACTTACGACGAAGACGATTAATATGCGCATCGATAGTGCGATCATCACTATTTGATTCATAACCCCATATCTCATCCATCAACTGATTTCTCGTAAATATTTTATTCGGATAAGAAAGTAACTTATAAAGAAGAGCAAACTCTTTTTGCGTTAACTCCGTTACTTGTTTACCTCTTCTTACTGTCATTGCATCACAATCAACAACCACTTCTCCAATAACAATTTTCCTTTCGGCTAAAATTTTACTTCTTCTTAATAAAGCTTTAACTCTTAAAAGTAACTCTTCCATTTCCAAAGGTTTAGTCATATAATCATCAACCCCCGTTAAAAAAGCAATTCTTTTATCTTCCATCAAACTCTTAGCCGTCGTCATTAAGATAGGTAAATTTTCTTCCGTTTTTCTTACTCTTTTCGTAAATTCATACCCATCTACTCCCGGTAACATTAAATCTAAAATAATCAAATCGATATGCACATTATCTAGGACTTCTAACCCCTTTTTCCCATCTAAAGCTGTATAAACAATATATCCCTCGCGTTCTAAATTCTTCTTTATAATATTAAGTAAATTAACATCATCTTCCACTACTAAAATATTTATCATAAATACCCCACTTCTAATAAGCTTATTGTATCACAAGAAAATAAAAAGTCCTAATTCTTCTTTAGGACTCTTCTAAATAATATCGGTTTACCACTACTTAAGAAACCTTTATTCAAAATATCAAAATAATCATCATCAAGATACTCCGGTAATAAATCTAACTTTTCTAAGACAGTTAATAAGTCCCTAAAATGAATAATCTTAAAAAGACTTCCAACTCTCTTCTCATAAACCTTTCCCTTCCCAGGAATTCTTTTATACCCACCATTAACTTCTTCTAAAGGATAAATAATTAGTCTATAGAAAAATAAATCATCAATATAACTAGTATCATTAGTATCACTCTTCACTAAGATACCCCCACATACACTAAACTCTAAACTAGAATAATCTATATCTTTAAGACTATCCAAAGTCTTTAAAATATCCTCTTCTACCCCATTAATTCCCGTATCAAGACTATCTATATCATCTAAAATTAAAGCCTCTTTAAAACTAATACTACTCCTATTAAAACTATTCCTTATAATATCCTTATCCTTAATTAAATAATTCTTATAAACCCCATTCTTCTTTAATACTTCTTTAATTTCACTTATCTCCATTAATATCACCGTTTATTTATTTAACCATATATCTCATTATTTGACAATTAGTATTCAAACAAGATATATCACTATTTTAATTTTTTCAAAGGAATATCATCATTATACATCAACTTTTCCAAAGAAATGCTACTTTATCTATTGCTTCTTTTTTAGTCATTTTACATTTTGGCTCATTTCCATTTTACATTTTGGCTGGTTTTCATTTTACATTTTGGCTGAAATTATTGTAAAAAATTAAAAAAAGAACCTAAATTATAAAATGTAACCTATAAAGTGGACTCTAAAAAAAAGAGAGACCTACTTTATAGGTTTTTATTATGTCTTGTTG
>CAKOOW010000031.1 GCA_934098445.1 uncultured Bacilli bacterium | reverse complement strand
CTCTTCATAAAGAAGGTAATATCTATGAAGAATCTACTTGTAATATACCTAGTAGTGCTTCTTTAGTCTTAGAAGGTTCTTCGGATAGTGATTATCTTGATATTGTAGTAAGTCCTAATACAGAGACTAAATATTACTTAGTAGTAGAATATTTAAATAAGACTGATATTGATCAATCCAGTCAGATGGGAAAATCTTTTAGTGTTGATATTGATATAGGAGAGAGCCAATCAAATCCATTAAAAAAGATAATAGCATCTGTTGATAAAACAGGAAAGTGTCCAACTATCAATAGTGATGGGACAGTTAATGTAACTAAAGCAGAAGCAACCGATGGCTATTTATGTAAAGCTAAAGATGCTTACGGTGATTCATATTATTATCGTGGTAATGTAACTAATAACTATGTTAAATTTGCTGATAAGTATTGGCGTATCGTTCGTATTAATGGCGATGGTACGGTTAGAGTAATCTATGATGGAACTTCGGCTCATACTAATGGTGAGCACAGTACAGATAGACAAATTGGAACTTCAGCATTTAACTATTATTGGAAAAGAAATAATATTCAGGATAGCAATGACTCATATGTATATTTAGAAAATGCTGGTGTTGGTTATATGTACGGCAATGCAGATACGATAACTGAAACAACATCGTATCTTTTAATCCCTCCAAGAGTCGATTTTACTGCTACGAGCACATATTATATTGCAAAAGAGTATACGTTCTATGAAAGTTCAAGAAAGTTTACTTTAAAAGATCAGATTGCGGTATTAGGTAGTGATTTAACAAGGGATTATGTAGGCTATTATTATACAAACAATCCGCCAACGAGTACTCCTTATAGCGTGGGTACATTATATAAAATAATGGATACAGAAAGTGGAGAATATGGTTATGTTCAATATGGAACTTCAAGTAAAGAAGTAGCCCAGACTAATACCAATGATTCAACAATAAAAACTTACTTAGATAATTGGTATAAAACTAATATTTCAGGTACCGAAAATGAACGATATTTAGCTGATAATATTTTCTGCAATGATCGCAGCTTTGATTCAAACAACTCTGGTACAGGAGCAGGAATGAGTGTATCATTATATAACTCGCCTGATTTGAATATAGCTACGTTTAATTTAAAATGTCTGCAACAAAATGATGCCTTTACTGTAAGTGATACTGGTAATGGCAATGGTGCTTTGACTTACCCAATTGGTTTGATAAGTGCTGATGAAGTTGTATTAGCAGGTGGGTGGAATGCTGACAATAATGGTTACTACCTATATTCAGGGTTACGGTATTGGACTTCTTCACCGATTGGCACTATCGATAATCATGCATTGATATATAATGTTAATTCAAGTGGTCGCACGTACATTGATGATACCGAGACCGATGTGAGCTACGCCGGTGGGGTTAGACCTGTCTTAAATCTATCACCGAATGTCTTAAATAATGGTGATGGTTCAATGGACAATCCTTACCATCCGTGAAAATTTAGTAGAGAAGTAGGGACCTTATCAAGACCTCTTTACTAAGTATATTAAAAGACTGTTGTGAATTAATAAACTTTCACAACAGTCTTTTCTTGTTATAGAGCAGTTATCTTCTCTGTATTTTTAAAATTCCATTTAACACAATGTTTTAGATATTCTGGACCTTTTTCTTCTAAGATGTTCTTAGCTAGAGCATCTACACCGGAATTAGCTCCTAGTAAAACTTTAGTACCTAGTTCTTCACTCATCTTCTTCATAGCTTTTAAGAAGACATAACGACAAATGATAGAGGCCGCTGCTACCGATAAGACTTGGTCTTCTGCCTTCGTCAAAAAAGTAACATTAGTAATCTTTTCGGGAGCTTTACTTATATGTTCATAAAACTTTTTCGGATAAACAAATTGATCAATAACAATCGCATCATAGGAATAATGATCTTTCTTTATAAGAGTAGTTAAAACTTTATTATGTAAGATAGCCTTAATCTTATTCATATTCTTATCTTCTTCAGGTAATCTATTATAAGTATCATTATCTAGGATATAAGTAACATAAGGAATTTTCTTAATAATAAGAGGTGCTATCTCCATAATCTTATCATCTGTTAACTTCTTACTATCTCTGACTCCTAAATCCGTTAGAAAACTAATATTTTCCTTAGATACATAAGTAGCGCTTACAACAATAGGACCAAAATAATCTCCAGTACCAACTTCATCTGAACCAATTGTCGCCATATTATAATATTTCTTTGTCGGAATATTATCTTTATTCTTGGTTTTTTCTTTACCCGTAGTATCAATGTACCGATTATTTTTAATCCGTTCTTGTTCAATCCATAAAGATGCCTCAATATCGGCACTTATTCCTTGAAACATAATTTTACCAGACTCATAAAGAGTAATCGTTGTATCATAATTTTTAACCTGGAATACTGCATAGGGTGGTGTTTTCATCGGCATATACTTTTCATAATACTTCGTCACAACCGGAATTAGATTAGAACTTAACTTAAAACAAATAGTCATATTAAACCTCACTTACTAAAAAAATTTTAGCATATTTATCTTTCTTTTTCAAATTAATTAGTATATACTTAAAGTAGGAAGTGATTTTATGATAAGTATAGTAGATAGTATCATTTTAATTCTCTTATTATTTGGAGCCATTATTGGTTTTAAGACTGGGGTTATTAAAAGTGCTGTCTCATTTTTAGGAACTATTTTAATTATTTATTTAGCATTTGTCTTAAAGAATCCTATCTCCGAATTTATGTATCTACATTTACCATTTTTTAATTTTTCGGGAGACTTAGCAGGCGTTACTGTCCTTAATATTCTTATTTATGAAGGACTTGCTTTTCTTATTTGTTTTGCTATCTTAGAAATATTATTAAAAGTTGTAGTTTTTGCGAGTGGAATATTAGAAAAAATCTTAAGACTAACTATTGTCTTTGGACTATTCTCCAAGATTCTAGGGCTTATCTTTGGCTTTATAGAATATTATTGTATTATTTTTACTGGTTTATTTCTAATCTCTATTTTTAATCCTTCTACTACTGTGATTAAGGATTCTAAATTAGCTAGTAGTATTCTAAATAATACGCCGGTTTTAAAGAGCACTTTTGCGGGTCCTAAAGCGGCGATTGATGAGATTCTTGAACTTCAAAATACTTATAAAGATGATAAGACAGGATATAACGAAGCCGCTTTTAGTATTTTAATTAAATATAATATTATTACTAAAGATCAAGCTGAAAAATTAATAAATGCAAAAAAGATTGATATTAAAAATCCCTATGCTATAATAGGAAGTACCAAGGAGAATTAAAATGATTAAGTATTTAGAAGACAATGATTTAGATAGTAAATTAAAAAATAAAAAAATTTTAGTAGACTTTTATGCTGATTGGTGTGGACCTTGTAAGATGTTAGGAACCATTCTAGAAGAAATGGACTTTCCTATCTTAAAGATTAATGTCGATAAGTTTCCTGAGCTTGCTCGGCAATTTGGGGTTATGTCTATTCCCACCATTATTCTTTTTGATAATGGTAAAGAAATTAAGAAAAATATTGGTTTCTTAAGTAAAAATGAATTAGAAGAATTCTTAAAATAAAAAGTTCTTATAAGTCTATTACCAACGACTAAAGGACTTTTTTTCTATAATAAACCCTTTTAAAAATAATCAAACCTTCTTAAATACTTTAAGTCATATTTTTATAAAAAAGCCGTACATAACTCTCAATTTGGCATCTTGAAAAAAAATTTTAAAAATTATAAAAAAAACCTAGACAAAAGAAAAAAGCAATGTTATTATCTAAGTACGTGTCTGGAGGAATGCATTAAAATACAATGACTATATTAATAACAACTATATATACTTTGGATGTAATTTAAGATGATAAATAGTTGGATAAGAAGCTTTAAATTTTAAAAGAATAATTAATACTGGTAGAACTATCAGGATAAATTCTAGGAAAAAAAATCATCCAGGGGATGATTAAAATTAAACCTCTATAGGACATCTAAGTTTTACTACCTAAATAATCTACCGTACTTATTTTTATATAGAAGAAGATTATCTTTAATTTTTCTGAAATTTTCAGGACTAAAATTACCTTTATACTTATCAAGGATACTAATATCTTGATTTTTTAGAAGACTATACCAGTTTGATCTTAAGAAACTTAAAATAAACTGGGCTTCCTCATTCGAAAGATTAATATTACTCTTACTAGCAAAAGTAAAAATATCATTTAAAGATAACTTATTTATGGTACTCTCTACTAAATTATACAAAATATCACCCACTTAATTGTATGAATTAAAAAGAATTTGTAATACTAAATAATGGTGGATTTTATGAAAAAAAAGATGCTCTTAATAACTGTAGTTATCCTCATCTTTAGTCTTTTTTCCTATAGACTTTATACTTTAAGAATTAAAAATCATGATTATTACTTAAATCTTTATGAAGAGAAGACTACTAAATATCTTTATGGCTTGCCAAACTATCGGGGGCAAATCCTAGATAGTAACGGTAAAATTATCGTAGATAATAAGAAAGTCAATATTATTACATATCGTCTTATTAATAATCCTAGTACCGATTATTTAATTAATCTAGCTTATAAATTAATTAATATTCTTAATTTGACTGAGGAAGCTTCTAAAGACGAATTAAAGAAGTATTACCTTTTAACTGAAAATACTAATTACTTATTAACTTCTAAAGATAAGGATAATCTTAAATATCGGAAAGTTACCGATACCCAGATAGAGAAAATTAAATACGAAAGAATAGATAAAGAATTAGAAAAGTATACTCTTAAAGATAGAATAGCTATTCATACTTTTTATTTATTAACCGATGGTTATTATTATGACACGAAAGTTATAACTAAAAGGGTTTCTGATAATTTATGTCTGCAAATTACTGAGTATAATTTAACTGGACTTACTTGCGAATATATCTATGAAAGGGATAATCTTTATAATATTATTCCTAGTATCATAGGAAGAGTAGGTTCTATAAAAAAAGAAGATAAAGATACTTATTTAGAAAAAGGGTATCTTAGTACTGATTTGGTTGGTCTATCAGGATTAGAACTCTTTTATGAGAATATGCTACATGGTAAAAGAGATAAATATATCATTAAGAGTGATAATACCCTAGAATTAGTAGAACAGGGATCTTTTGGAGAGGATTTAGTCTTAAATATAGATTTAGACTTAGAATTAAAACTCTTAGAAATTCAAAAGAATAATATGATTAAAGTAAAAAAGTTAAAAAATACCCAGTATTTTGATACTAATTATACTATCTTAAGTAATCCTAAGACCGGAGAAATCTTAGCACTAAGTGGGTTAAAATATCAGAATAATACTTTTTCTGATGTCTCTAGTAATATTATTCTTACTAGTTATACTGTTGGTTCTGTTATTAAAGGAGCTTCTAATACCGTCGGATATTTAAATAATGCTATTGATATTAATAAGTCCTATAAAGATTCTTGTATTAAGATTTATAAAGTTCCCAAGAAGTGTTCTTATAAAGAATTAGGTTATCTAAATGATATAACAGCTCTTAAGCATTCTAGTAATTATTATCAGTTTATGACTGCCATAAAAGTTTTAGGAAAGAAATATTCTTATAATATGGACTTAGAAGTAACATTAGATGATTTTAATAAGTATCGGCGTGTTTTTTCAACATTCGGACTAGGTAGTTCCACTGGTATTGATTTTTCCAAAGAAAATACGGGTATTAAAGGAGATAAGATTGCTAGTGACTTATATCTTAATTTAGCTATTGGTCAATATGATACTTATACTCCTTTACAGATTTTAAACTATATTAATACGATTGCTAACAATGGTACTAGAATGGCTCTTTCTTTTAAAAAAGAAAATCCTAAAGAATTAAATAAAGTTTCTTTAGAACCTAAATACCTAAAAAGAATTCAAGAAGGTTTTTATGAAGTAGTTAACGGGGGAACAGCCAATAACTTTATTAATAAAAAATACCATGCCGCTGGTAAAACCGGTACGGCCCAAAACTACTATGCCCCCGGTATTACAACCATTAATACCACTTTTGCATCTTACTTTCCTTTTGAGGACCCTAAATATTCCTTAGTAGTATTAAATCCTAATATCTCTGTGGAAGGTGCTAAAGTAAAATATAACGCCCCTTTACATCGCTTAATAAGTACCGAAATTACGAATTATTTGTTTGCAAAACCATAAAAGTATGATAAAATACTTAAGAGTGATGCAAAGGAGGGATACTTATGGCTAAAAATGAAAATAGAAATTATGTTACTTTAGCATGCCAAGAATGTAAGCATGAAAATTATACTACAAGTAAAAATAAGAAAAATACTCCAGAAAAGTTAGAAACTAAAAAATATTGTAGTAATTGTGGCAGAAAAACAACTCATAAAGAGAAAAAATAATTAAAGAAAGGCTTATATTATGAATATCAACATTAACGATATTAAAAACGGCATGACTATCATCATGGATGGTAAATTATGTCAAATAGTTGAATTTCAACATGTAAAACCAGGTAAAGGTGCTGCTTTCGTTAAGATTAAGTTAAGAAACTTGAAAACTGGTTCGATTGTTGAAGATACTTACAATACTAATATTAAAGTAGAAAAAGCCCATATTGATAGAAAACCTATGCAATACTTATATAGTACTGGGGACAATTACGTATTTATGGATACCGCTACTTATGAACAAATTGAAGTACCAGCTAGTAAACTAGAAGAAGAAAAGAAATATTTAAAAGAAAATTTAGAGATTGTTATCAATTTCTATGAAGGAGAAATAATTGGTATTGACTTACCAGAAAAGATTGAATTTGAAGTAGTTGAAACTACTGAAGCAACTAAGGGTAATACTACTAATAATGCCTTAAAGGATGCTACTATCGAAACTGGTTATGTAGTTAAAGTGCCAATGTTTATTAATCAAGGTGAACATATTATTATTTCGACTAAAGATGGTAAATATTCATCCAGAGCTTAAATTTAAGCTCTTTTTTCAAAGAAAGTAGGGGTCAGAATGACTTTATTACGACTTTTACGCGTCCTGAACCTAAAAAAGATGAACTAAAAATGGCTATTTTCTACTCCGAAAACCGTCTCGAAGAATTACTTAATGATTTAGAGACTAAAGCCCGAACGGGAAACCGCTATCAATAACATAAACTGTCAAGTTACCAATTTTAAGCCTATTTATTAGGCTCTTTTATTTACAAAAAACTAAAATTATAGTAAGATTAACCTTAGATGAAACAAATTATAAAGGATGTGAATTTTATGGAACATTATAGTGTATTACTTAATGAAACTATAGATAATTTAAATCTTAAAGAGGATGGTATTTATGTTGATGCCACCTTAGGACTTGGGGGACACTCTAGTAAAATTTTAAGTAGTTTAACAACTGGTCACTTATATGCCTTTGATGAAGATAGTAAAGCAATTCTTTTTGCTGATGAACGTTTAAAAAAGATTGGGACCAATTATACGTTAATTAAAAGTAACTTCGTTGATTTAAAAGTTAAGTTAGCAGAACTTGGTGTTACCAAAATTGATGGAATTGTCTTTGATTTAGGTGTTTCTTCTCCACAGATTGATGATGCTACCCGTGGCTTTAGCTTTAGTAAAGATGGTATTCTTGATATGCGAATGGATACTGATGCCACCTTAAGTGCGGAAAAAGTCGTAAATGAGTATTCTAAAGAAGCTTTAACTGATATTTTCTTTAGTTATGGAGAAGAACCTAAGAGTAGATTGATTGCCAGTAAGATTGTGACTTCTCGTCCTATTAAAACCACTTTAGAATTAGTTAAAATAATTGAAAGGGCCGTCGGCGCTAACTACTTTTATAAGAAACATCCTGAACGTAATATCTTTCAAGCTATTAGAATTGAAGTTAATAAAGAATTATCGGTTCTAAAAGAAGTATTACCTGATGTCTTAGATCTTTTAAAACCAGAAGGAAGAGTAGCTATAATTACTTTCCATTCTCTAGAAGATCGAATTGTAAAAAAATTCTTTAAAGAAAATAGTGAAGTTAATGAATTAGTTAAAGGCTTACCAACTATTCCCGAGGCATATAAACCTAAATTAAAACTAATAACTAAAAAGCCTATTTTACCAAGCACCCAAGAACTAGCTGAGAACTCTCGTAGTAAAAGTGCGAAATTACGAGTAGCAGAAAGGATTTAAAATGAAATCAGAAAAGAATAATAAAAGGGATAAAAAATTATTTATACTAATTATCTTAGTCTTAATCCTTTCGCCACTATTGCAAGTTGTTACGAGAGCTAAGTTAAGTGAGGTTAATATTGAAGTGGAAAAACTAAAGAATAATATTGAAAAACAAGAGAATGTTAATGAGTCGGTAGAAATGCAAATTAATGAGTTAGCATCCCTAGATAAGATTAGGGAAATTGCTAAAGAAAATGGTTTATCTTATAAGAATAATAATATTACTAGTATAGATAAGGATGAAGATAATGAAAACTAAGAAGAATAGAAATATCTATTTTAGTAAAATTGTTCTTTTGCTTTTAATTCTTCTTTTTATTGCTCTTATCGGTAAACTAATTTATATCTCCTTATCAAAAGAAATCGATGGCATTGACTTAAAAGCTTATGCCGAGAAAAGGAATACGACTAAGAAAATATTATATGCCCATCGTGGTAATATCTATGATAAGAGTGGTAACTATCTAGCCAATACCGTTAATTCTTATACTTTAATTGCTTATTTAAGTGATACCAGAACTACTAATCCCAATAAACCCCAACACGTGGTAGATAAAGAACTAACAGCCCAAAAGCTAAGCGAAGTATTTAGTAAAAATGGTAATAAAAATATGACTTATGATTATATCCTAGAACGTCTTAATACCGAGAATAAATATCAAGTTGAATTTACTTATGCTAAAGATATATCGGAGACCCTAAAACAGGAGATTGAAAGCTTAAATTTACCCGGACTAGATTTTACAGTCTCATCTAAAAGATATTATCAAATGGGAGATTTTGCTTCTTATATTGTTGGCTATTCTAAAAAAGATGATGAAGGTAACATTAACGGGGAAATGGGGATTGAAAAGTATTGTAATGCCACCTTAAAGGGGGAAAATGGTTTTAGTGAATATCAAACCGATAATTATGGTTATAAGCTTCCGTATGCCGAAGAAAACGTTAAACAAAGTAAATCTGGTAACGATATTTATTTAACAATTGATAATAATATTCAATTATTTGTTGAACAAGAAATTAATAATCTTTCGACTAATTATAACTATACTTGGCTTACTTTAACCGTTGCTGATGCAAAGACTGGTGCTATTCTAGCTAGTGGGGCTTCCCCATCTTTTGATGCTAATAAACTTAATATGACTAATTACTTAAATCCTTTAGTATCTTATTCTTATGAACCTGGTTCCACGATGAAAATATATTCCTTTATGAGTGCTATCGATAGTGATCTTTATAATGGCGATGAAAAATATATGTCTGGGACTATTAAAGTAAGTGATGCTACTATTAAAGACTTTAATAATGTCGGGTGGGGTAGTATTACGTTCGATGAAGGTTTTAGTTACTCTTCTAATGTTGCTGCTACCATTCTTAGTCAAAGACTAGGTAAAGAAAAGTTAAGTGAATATTATGAAAAATTTGGTTTTGGTAAACAAACTGGTATCACTTTACCTGAAGAAGCCAGTGGTACAATTGATTTTAACTATGCTACCGAAATAGCAACAGCTTCCTTTGGACAAGGAATTACCACAACTCCTATTCAAAATATCCAAGCTCTAACGACTCTAGCCAATGATGGCGTTATGTTAAAACCATATATTATCTCTAAAATTGTTGATAGTGCCACTAAAGAAGTCATTTATGAAGGTAAAAGAGAAGAGATTGGGCAGATTGTAAAAAAGACTACTACCGATAAGATGAAAACAATGATGCATGATGTTGTTTATTCTGGGAAAACTGATGCCCGTTATTTTAAATCTAATCTTGTTGAAGTCATGGGAAAAACGGGAACAGCTCAAATTGCTAATCCTAATGGTGGTGGTTATTTAACCGGAGACTATGATTATGTTAAATCCTTTGCGATGTTATTTCCTTATGATAATCCAGAGTACATAATATATTTTTCGGTTAAGCAATTCCAAGGGGCTTTTAAAAATGCAGCGAGTGCAATAGTTAATATTGTCGATGAGATTGCTAAATATAAGAATTTAGAACAAAAGACTGCAGAATCAACAAGTACTAATATTATTACTTTAGATAATTTTGTTAATACAGATACTCTCACTACTACTGATAAATTAAAACTTTTAGGACTTAATCCTATTATCTTAGGAAATGGAAATACTATTATTAACCAGTATCCTAAAAAAGATAATAAAGTCTTAATTGGGAGTAAAGTTTTCTTAAAGACTAATGACTCTTATGTAATGCCCAATACCGTGGGCTATTCTAAAGCGGAATTAATTGCCTTATGTCATCTTTTAAATTTAAAATATGTAATTAATGGGAGTGGTAAAGTGACTTCCCAAAGCATCCCAGATGGCAGTGCTATTCCCCTTGAGACCATAACTTTTAACTTGGCTTAGCCCAAGTTTTTTTGGGTAAAATTTTCAAAAAGATATTGCAAAATATTTAAAATGTGTTAGGATATTTAAATGTTGTAAGGGAGAATATTATGGATAGAAATTTAATTATGCATTGTTATTATGATGTTAGTACTTCTTTAAAGGAAAATAAGCCTTTAACGGAAGTTACCGAAAAATTACAAGTTTTAGCTGATAAGTATAAAATGTCACTTTTAGATTTAACGGAGATTGCTTTAGAAGCCGGGTATTATAAATCCCAGATACCAGAAGAAGACTTAAAAAAATATCGCGATACTATTAAAAAAATTAGAAAACCTCTTTTGACGTTACGAAGAGAACAATTAAAAGAAAAAAGTATAATAAATCCTCAGGTTGAAGACTTAAAAACGACTAGAGAGAAAATGTATCTATATAAATATTTTGATGCTCTTTTAAAGGCTTATAATTTAGAAATGCCTATTGAAATATCCTTAGTAATTATTAGTGAAAAATTAGGTCTAGATATTGATGATATTAAAAAATATAGTAAAATTTATCTTGAAAAATATGCTTTGGGTTCAGAAAAGAACAATTATAATCAAAAGTTAAAAAGACAAGCCAGATTAATTAATAATCCTACTAAAGCTTTTGTAAACAATTCTTTAGCTTATCAAGTTATTCAAATAGCTAGTAAAGAAAAGGGAAGTAAATTAGGAGCTAAGATAGCCTTTATTCTTAGTGATGCTACTAGTTATGATTTAAATGCAATTAAGAATATTATTTTTAAAGAATATGCGGATAAGTTAAATGGGATTAATGATGAAGAATATAGACAATATCTCTTTACTAAAGAAGAAGAAATAATATCAGTTCTAAATTATGTAATAGAAGAAAAGAGTAAAAAAAATCAATTAGACTCTAAAAGTCCTAGAGCGCCACGAATTTCGAAAGAAAAATTAGAAAATTTAAAACGTTTCTTAAGTGCTAATATGACTTTAAAAGATTTTGGAAACACTGATGTTTTTTCCAAAGGAAATAGAGGTACATCTGGAGTTAAAAAGTATTTAGAAAGTGCTTGTGGCATTGATGAGACATTAAAAGAAAAGTTAAGAATGCATATTAATACAGTAGAAGAGTATGAATTATCATATTTAAATACTATCCTTGAGCTTCTTTTAGATTTTCGTAAAAACGGAGTTATAAATGGTACTTCTAAAAGAGAGTTTGATATATTAGATTATTATTGTCTTACTAATTATCCTTTAACAGATTTAAGAACCGCTTTAATAAATAATCATTTAATTGCTGATAGTGATTTAACTTATCTTTCTTCTTTAGCCTCTAAAGATGATCTTCATAAATATACTTATAATAAAGTCTCTTTAGATAGTTTTCTTAATGATGTTACCGGTTATTCAATTGACGGCAAGATGCGTTATTTAACTGAAGAAGAAAAAAAAGGAATCTATGAATTCTTTGAATGTTATAATATTCCCGCTACTAGTTATAGTATCAGAACCGCTGTCAATAGATATTTAAAAGGAACTCTTTTTCTTCCAAGTAAGAGCCTTGATAAACAATTAGCTAGAATTAAAAAAGACTAATTGTTTTTTATTTAAGAAAAAGCAAAATTTGGTTTAGAAAATATCTTAAAGTCGATATTACTATTTAAAGGAAGTTAACAATTTAAATTTTAATTCTATTCATACTAGATTAATCCTATTAACTTTGGTATAATTTTTTAAGCGAGGTACTCTATGAAAATAAAATACGAATTATTAAAAAAAGATAAAGAAACAAAGGCCCGATTAGGACTTATTCATACTAACTATGGGACTTTTGAAACGCCAATGTTTATGCCGGTTGGAACCCAAGCCACCGTTAAAACCCTAGCCCCTGAAGAATTAAAAGCTAACCACGCCGGAATTATCTTAGCTAATACTTATCATTTATGGCTAAGACCAGGTGAGGATATTGTAGCGGCCGCGGGCGGTTTACATAAATTTATGAATTGGGATCAGCCAATTTTAACTGATTCTGGAGGATTTCAAGTTTTTTCTCTAGCTAAAAGAAAAGATATTACCGAAGAAGGGGTTAAGTTTAAGAACCAATATAATGGGGATGCTTTATTACTTACCCCCGAAAAGTCTATTCAAATTCAAAATAAATTAGATAGTGATATTGCCATGAGTTTTGATGAATGTATTGGGTATCCAGCTACCTATGATTATTGTAAAAACTCGGTGGAAAGAACTCTAAGATGGGCTAAACGAGGAAAAGATGTCTTTAACAATCCTAATCAAAGTCTTTTTGGCATAGTTCAAGGCGGCGAGTACGAGGACTTACGTCGCCACTGTGTCGAAGAGTTAGTTAAAATGGATTTTGATGGTTATTCTATTGGCGGCACTAGTGTCGGTGAAGATAAACCTACGCAATATAAAATGGTTCGTTATGCGACCAAATACTTACCGGAAGATAAGGTTCGCTATTTAATGGGCGTAGGAGATCCCATAGATATCGTAGAAAATGTTTGTAATGGAATCGATATCTTTGACTGTGTTTCCCCCACAAGATTAGCCCGCCATGGTCATGCTTTAACTAGATATGGCAAAATCAATATTAAAAATGCTAAATATAAAAGTGATTTTACCCCTATTGAAGAAGGCTGTACTTGTTATGCTTGTCAAAATTACACGAAAGCTTATATTAAACACTTAATTAACTGTGAAGAAACATTCGGGGCTAGACTTTTATCGATTCATAATATCCATTACTTAATCAATCTAACTGAAGAGTTAAGGACTGCTATTAAAAATGACAGTTTATTAGCATATAGAGAGGAATTTATTAAGAATTATTATGGCGAAAATAAGTAAATTTTTATCTTTTCTACTCATTGTTTTAATGATTTTACTAGTTGGATATAAAGCGGGGATGATTGTGAAGAAAAATCATGAAGACAAGATGTGGCTAGTCTTAAATAAAAAAGTCACGGAAAAAGCTCATCAATGTTATATTGATGGTAAATGTACGAATAAAACCGTAACTATTTCTTACTTGATAGCAAATGAATATCTAATAAATGTGGCTAATCCCGTGACTAAAGAAGTCATTAATACTTCTTCTTATGTTAATTTAGATACTAATGAGTTTGTTATTTTATATTAAAATGATCTTTAAAATTAATAC
>CAKOOW010000030.1 GCA_934098445.1 uncultured Bacilli bacterium | reverse complement strand
AGTTACATTACCACGATAATAATATGAATCACCATAAGCATCTTTAGCCTTACATAAATAACCATTAGTAGCCTCTATCTCAGTAACATTCACTGAACCATCTGCATTCATAGTTGGGCACTTACCAGAAGTGTCTAGCTGAGCAATAATATTTGAAACTGGATTTTTTTTAAAGTAAACATTACACTTAGTCCTTTTACTTAGATTAGTTAATACTATTCCCCAAGAATCATTATTCCAAGAACCAGTCGCATCATTATCACAGACTATTTTTTCTACTACATAACCATCATTCTTACCAGGTATACTCTTAGAGTATTCTCCATCTATATAAGCTCCAATTACCACATCACCATGAATAAACTCACCAACAGTAGTTCTTACTACTTCTTCCTCTTTAGAGACACTAAACTTTGAATAAGCAAAGTATATTCCTATTAATAATACTAATATACAAGGTATACCTATATATAAGTATCTCTTATACTTCTTAAATCTTAATTTCTTTAAATACTTATCTTTGTCAAATTTAACCATACACACCTTTTATCCTATATATTCCTTTTCATAGAGCTATAAACTCTATGAAAACCTTAGGTGAATACTGGGTTTAAAAAGCATTTGACCATAATTTTGACTAGAAATTATTTATTCTTCTGACTAGAATAATCCTTTTAAATCCTAGTATTCACCTAAGAAAAAGTAATATTTCATTGACTAGAATTTTGACTATAAAAGATAATTATTTCTCTTTAAATATCCCTTAATATATGGTAAAATCTTATTAGAAAGTAATAATTAGTCTTAGAAATATCCTTTCATAGAGTTTATAGCTCTATGAAATTTTTAATTTCATTTAAAAAAGAGTAACTAGTACCCTTTACTTTGTAATTCTTTAAGATTATTTATTTGTCTATTTAATAATATACATAATTTATTAATTCTATTATCAGAAATACCTGTTATATATTGATACATATGTAGAAGATTATCATACCACTCTACTCCCCCATATAACTTAGATAAATCAATTTTCTTAATATCTTTAACTACTTTAATTATCTCATTAAAAGGTTTAACTTGATAGAAGAATCTCCCTTCTTAATTAATATATACTCATCATCATTATCATAAGTAATCTTAAGACTCTCTCCATTATCAAACATAGGAGCAACACTTATCCATTCTAAAGAATTTACATCTCTTATAATACCAAAATTATTTAGATGTCTATCTTCATTCATAATAATATAATCTAACTTATCTCTTCCCTTAAACCATTCTGATAGACTCTTTCTAAACTCTTTAGAATTATCGTTATCATATAGTATTCTTATTCATCAGGATACGTTTCATCTAGAATATCTCTCTTTCCAGATAATTATATCCAAACTATATCTTCTTTCCAATAAATAATTTTTCTTTAATTCATCAAGAGTATATATCATTTACCATTACTTATGACTTTTTGTTTTGCAATTTATAGATTCCTAATTGGAATACAATATCAATTCAGTTAGCTAAATTATTTGGTGTTTGGTGAAAGATACACCAAGTATTTAGATATATAAAAACTAGTACACCCATATTATGAAGCACTAGTTTGATCTTTGAAAATTGAAAAAAATTATAAAAATTTACACACCGGTATTGACAAGGTCTATCTTAATCAAGCAAATTCGGCCCGTTCAACCATCGTTTATTGTTTTCTACATTTTCAATTTATATAGATTAGAACTTGTTCCATCACCGTCAACAACGGAGACGCTAGACTTTAAATAAAGCACAGGATGAACGCCATAGATATTATCAACACCGCTGATGTCAACAAAACCATCTGATCGAACAAGAAACGCAATATTGGCATTACCAGAACGAGGCACTAATGTCCAATAATAATAATTTGATTTAAATAAATAATCATTATTGTAACAATCTTTTAAACTATTCCAAGCATATAATTCTTTCGCCAAACATGTTGCACGACTTGTACTAGAACCACCAAACGTTGCATATCCATAATCACTTGAATACATTAAACCAATTTTACCTGTCCACGTGGTGGCATGACCACTGTATACTGTTGTTCCCCTTTCATAGTCATACCACTGACTTGCTAAACCGTTACTTGAAGAAGTGTAAGTACTTGTACCTCCCAAATTCCAGATTACGCTCTCTATTGCATTTCTAGTTATATCATTCTTTAAACCTATTAAAGTAAAATCTATATTTGTGGGTGTTACACTTCTGTTATAATATGTTCCTGTTGTAGCGTTATAATAAGCCCCTGAATTTAATAATTTTTGTAAAGTACTATTGCTCCAATCATTAAAAGAAGAACCACTTGAAGTGTAATCCCATGAGTAACTACCAATACTTTCATCTCTTATTATCTTAACAAGATTTTCTTTTGTTCCATCACTCTTAGTTACATTATTGAATACCCCAATTATTCTCCATTTTTCACAAGTACTGTCTGATTGATTATTATAATAACTACAATTGAAGTATACATAGTTGCTTGGGTCTTTACCAATATATCTAATATTATTGCCTGGATCATCACTTGCAAACATACTAGGATTATTACTCATTGCAGTAGTTATTGTCTCCGTTAAAGATGGTTTTTTAGTTTCAAAATACACATTACATTTAGTTCTCTTAGTTAAGTTAGTAACCATTATTCCCCAAGAATCATTATCCCAACTAGCAGAAGCATCATTATCACAAACTATTTTATCTACTATATAGCCATCATTCTTACCAGGTATAGTCTTAGAGTATTCTCCATCTATATAAGGGGTAATAACTATATCTCCAGAGATAAAATCTCCTACGGTAGTTCTTACTACTTCTTCCTCTTTAAAGACACTAAACTTAGAATAAGCAAAGTATATTCCTATTAATAATACTAATATACAAGGTATACCTATATATAAGTATCTCTTATACTTCTTGAATCTTAATTTCTTTAAATATTTATCTTTATTAAATTTCTTCATATTAATATAACCCATTTCTAGCTATAATACGCGACACTTATAGCCTACCCAAGATTAAAAATAATATACCTTTACATTACTTTACACATTTCATAGAGTTGCAAACTCTATGAAAATCCTAGGTGAATACTGGGTTAAAACCCCTTTTGACTAGAATTTCTGACTAGAAATTATAATTATTTTTAGAATGTAAACCCTTTACAAAACTAGTGTTCACCTAGTAAAAGTATGTATTTCTTTGACTAGAAATTTGACTAGAAAAAGATGATTTATCTATAAATATATCCTTTAAAAAGGCTTAAAGATATGGTATATTTATGATATAAGTTAAGAATAAGGTACGTAAGTTAGCTTTCATAGAGTTTGCAACTCTATGAAAATTCTTAATTTATCTAGTATACCCCCTCTATAATATTTTATACTTAGAATCTGTTTATAAATAGTAAACCTATCATACTACAGATTCTTTTTTAATGCTATAATAATCTCAAGATAAGAGAAAACGTAAATATTTTCTAATATTATGTATAGATAATAAATAATAGATAATAATAAATACATAGGAGGATAATTATGGGAAGAAAAGGAGAAAGTATATTCAAAAGAAAAGATGGTCGTTATGAAGCCCGTTATATTAAAGCCTACAACGGAGACTTAGCTATCTATGGTTATTTATATGGTAAAACTTATACCGATGTTAAAAACAAAAGAAGAAGAATTATTAGTGAAAAAGAAAGAAAAGTAACTGTTAGTAGAAATAAATTTTCTTTATATATAATAAGATGGTTAGAATATAAAAAAGATAAAGTAAAACTATCTACTTATGCTACCTATACTAATAAGATTAAAAAACATATTATGCCGGAACTAGGAGAATATAAACTTAGTTCTTTAGATAAAGAAGTCATAGAAAATTACTTAAATACTAAACTTATCTTCTTAGAAACTAATACTGTCCATGAACTAGGAATGATTCTAAAACAAATAGTCAAATATAATCACTTACTCTTAGACTTTGATATTCCTATAAAGAAGAAAAAGAATATAGATGTCTTTCAAAGAAATGAAATTACTCGTCTAGAAAATAATACTCTTATAAGTGATAATCCTATCTGTCTAGGAATAGCCTTATCTTTATTTACCGGTATCCGTATCGGAGAATTATGTGCTCTTAAGAAAGAAAACTTTGATCTAAATAATCGTCTTATCTATATAAATCATACTCTTATTAGAGTTAAATCAGATCATAATGACTTTAAAACTCGAGTAGTCTTAGATAGTCCTAAGACTAATAATTCTAATAGAATAGTCCCTATCGCTACTAAACTACTTCCCCCTCTAAAAGAATACTTAGATACCTTTTCTAATGACTCTAACTACTTCTTAACTAACTCTTATCATTATATGGAACCCCGTTCTTATTATAATAAATACCAATTCTATTTAAAGAAATGGGGTATTAAGAAACATAAATTCCATGCTCTAAGACATACCTTCGCTACTAATGCTGTTGAAAAGAATATGGATGTTAAAGCTCTAGCCGAAGTCTTAGGCCATTCTAATGTCAGTATTACTTTAAACTTATATGTCCATCCTTCTCTATCTTATAAAAGAGATTGTATTGATAAAATATATAATTAAAAAATCTTATAGACTTTCTTTTCTATAAGATTTTATTTTTCTAATTATTAAATAAATAATAATACTTATTAAAGTTCCTAAAGATATTAAAGAACATCTTCTATACATAGTACTACCCTTAAACTCTAAAGTATAATCCCCCATCTTTAAATTAGCTTCTAAAAAACCATTATCACTTTCTTTTAAAGTTATCTTCTCTTTATTCTCATCTACTAAACTATACCCGTAATAGAATATCCTTGGTAACTCATAAACCCCATTATCTTTAATACTAAAACTAATCTTAGGATAATCCCCTTCTTTAACACTAACCTCTTCTTTAGTATCTATATTAATAACATTATGACTCCTAGAATCATAATACTCTTTATGCTCAATTAAATTAACCGGCATATATTCATTTTGCCATCCTACTCCATAAGAATAATCTAATTCTTCAAAAGTCCTATCACTGGCAAAATGAATACTTAAAACCCCCGGTATAATGATTCCTATTAGACAAAGAATCTTTAACAGTCTTGAAGACTTTTCTAAACTAAGAGGACCCATTAAACTAAATCCTAGAATAACTAAAGTTACTAATCGCCACCCAAATTGTATCATAAATAAACTATAAGGCATAATCTTCCAAGGACTATATCTTGTCGACATTATAAAACTAATTAATGTGAATATCCCAATTAACTTGTATTTATCCTCTCTAAAGATATCTCTTTTCCTTAGAAGTAAATAAATCATTAAGACTATAACTACTATCGAAAAGTAAAAATATATCCCTGAACTATCTATTGGTAAGATATATTCCATTCCCCATAAAGTGGTATGCCATACTCCTAAAGACATAACCCATTTCTTATAGACCATATAATTTCCTAGAAGTTTATGTTCAAATAAAGGTTCAAAGAAGAATAATGATAATAATAAGACTAAGATACACCCCTTAATAAAAGGTATTATAAACTCTTTAGTAAATACCTTCTTATATAGAATTAACATCGTAATCCCTAAGAATATAGTTACATAAATCATCATTGTAAAATGTGATAATATTCCCCCAACATAACCAATAATAAAACAAGGATAAAACCACTTCTTATGACCCTCTAAAAGCTCTTTAATACTTAAGATAATAAGAGGTAAAAAGATAAATAACAAACTCTCCGCTTGAGCATCTCTTACATATATCTCACTCAAATGATAACTACTAGCTAAATAGATAACACTAGCTATAAAACTTAAAGACTTCTTCTTAGTATACCGATAACTACATATATACATAGTTATCCCCGATAAAAAGAACGTAAATAAATAAAATATCTTTACACTAGTAGTAAGTCCTATGCCAAAATTATCTAAAAAATAAGAAAGATAAGCCGTACAAGTATGAAAAATCGGTGGATAAAATAACCTACTCCCATAACCAAAACCATTCCCTATATTTGGTAAGATTTTTCCTGTTATCCCACTTATAAAATCAGTTTTAATTAAGTCTTTAATACTAGATATAGTCGCTAAGTGATACATCGTATCATTACCTATATGATACTTATTAATAAAAAGCGGTAATAAAAGTCCTAAGGCTACTATAAATATCCCTATCACCATAATATAATGCTTATCTAATAATTTATTAATCTTCTTCATCTGTAATCTCCTCTAATGATACCCCATTAATCGCTTGAAAACGCTTCGTAATCTTCGATGTCGTTATATTAATATCTTTAACATCTTTAGAAACCGTCTCAATACTCCTACTTAACTTATCCCAACGAACTCGATACTTATTAAATTCATCGCTAAGTAAGTTAAGATTCTCCGCTATAACTTTAGCATACTTATCTCTTTTCATATTCTGTAAAATCATACTTATCGTTGTTAACGTACTGACTAATGTAGTAGGACTAGCTATAAAGACATTCGCATCATATGCATAACCCACTAACTCCGGATAATAAGCATTAATCTCCGCAAATATAGCCTCCGCAGGTAAAAACATAATAGCTTGACTAGAAGTAACCCCTCTTATGATGTATTTTTGTCTAATGGCATCTATATGTTTCTTAACATCATTTCTAAAAGCTTTAGCATAACTATTCCTTAAATCCATACTAAGACTCTTGTCCACCATCCTCTGATAATTCTCTAACGGAAACTTACTATCTATACAGATATGCCCTAAAGGTTCCGGAGCAAAAATAATCGAATCAGCTATATACCCATTCGGTAAAGTATACTGTAGTCTGTAAATATTATCATTCTTCTCTCCAAAGATACTACTTAATATATAATTAAGACTAACCTCTCCATAGATACCCCTCGTCTTTTTATCCGTTAATATCCCCTGTAAAGAAACAATATCACTACTAAGATTATCTATTCTCTTCTGAGCCTCATCTATCTTACTAAGTCTTTCTAATATATTATTAAAAGTCTTATTAGTCTTATTAAAATTCTCATCTAAATTAAGATTAACTTTCTCATTTATTCTAATCAAACTATTTCTAATATCATCATTAAGTACTTTAAAATCACTACTAATATCTTTACTTAACCCATATTTAAACTCTAATATATCTTTAGTTAAATTAGTCTCTAGTTTCCCTAATCTCTCTACTATATCCGTATTATCACTCTTTTTATTCCTTAGAAGTAATATTATCAAAAGAATAATAACTATTATTAGCATTCCAATCATTATATACTCCATTAACACCACCTCTTAGATTATACTAGATAAATAGATAAAAGAAAAGACAACTGTCGTTGTCTTGTTCTCAATAAGTTTAAACAAACCTATCTATAGAAGAAATTTTCTTGTGGAAGTATTATCACTTCCATTAATAATATAGCATTTTTCTTTAAATTTATACATATTTTTATATTCCATAATGAATAATATATTTATTTTTCTTATATGCTTCCCATAATTTATCTTTTAACTTATCTATCTCATCTTGCCAATTTTTATCTACTTCTAAATTATCTAACTTTTCAATAATTCCCAATTCATGTCTTGGCATCTCAAAACTCCTTACGTTTTAAAGTAGCACTCAATATAATATAGTTTATAAGTACTCGTATCATAAACAAGTATCATCTTACTACTCCTTGAAGTTTTAATCTTATAATATAAATTATTATTTTTATTTATCTCTTTGGGAAAATTATCTTCAAATAGATGATAAAACTCTGATTTAAAATTCTTCTTACAAACTAATATCTGGTTCTCAAGATGTTTTAAATCACTATTTTCTAATTGTCTTATGATGTCTTCATTATCATCTTGTTCATAGAAAAAGACAGAAAATTCATCAGCAAAGCGAAATGCGTTTGGAGTCTCAAAAATCAATGATGACTTAACCGGCTTCTTAAAAGAAACTTCTTCTTTAAAATTAGCATTCACCACATTAATTGGTTCCCTAAAATATATAAACTCTCCAACCACCCAAACCAATAAAGTTAATCCCAAGATGGTTGTAAAAATTACCTCGAAAATTTTAAATCCCATTAAAATCCAAATTACTTTCTTCATAAATTTCAACCTTTTTCAATCAAAGTTACAATAAGCATCTAATTAAAATATAGCATATAATCATCTAAAAACCAATATCAAATATAACTTTCTTTGTCAAAAAAAGGTTGATTTTCACCAGTAAATACCATATAATGGTATTGAGAGGTGAAAATATGGTAATTACTAATGATATGGCTAAAGGATATTTAAAAGAATATTCTAACAAAAATAACAAAATTAATAGAGATATTAAAGCCGGTAAACTATACAAAATAATAACGGGATTATATGAAACCGACCCTAATACGCCAGGTTATCTTCTAGCAGGTTGCATTTACGGTCCATCATACATATCTTTTGAATACGCCTTAGCTTACTATGGGTTAATCCCTGAACGCGTAACAACTGTTACTTGTGCCACCTGTAATAAGAAAAAGAAAAAACAATATATCACAAATTTTGGAGTCTTTACGTATAAAGATATTCCTCAATCTGTTTACCCGGAAGAAATACTTCTTAAAGTGGAAAATAACTACTCTTACCAAATCGCGACTCCAGAAAAGGCTTTGTGTGACAAATTATATACTCTAAAACCTTTAAAAACATACAACAATTTAAAAATAATGTTATTTTCAGACTTAAGAATTGATGAAGAAGAATTTAGCAAATTAAATGTCGAAAAAATAGCCCAACTAAGTAAGTTATATCACTCAACAAATGTAACTTTACTAGCTAGTTATCTAAGGAGAAATACAAATGAATAATATAATCGAACAAATGCTTTCCAAATATGAAATCAAAAATACTAATGATGAAATTAACGCTCTTAAAGAAATAATTCAAGAAATAGTTTTAGCAGGACTATCTAGAGGAGGTTTCTTTAAAGAAGCAGCCTTTTACGGTGGAACAGCTTTGAGAATATTTTATGGACTAGACCGATTTTCTGAAGACTTAGATTTTGCTCTTTTAAAGCCAGATAAAAATTTTGATTTAAGTAATTACTTTGAATATATTGAAAAAGAATTGCATACCTATAAATTAAATTTAAAAGTAAATACTAAAATTAAAAGCAGGGACTCTAAAATAACATCGGCATTCTTAAAAGGAAACACCCTAGAACATATATTAAAATTTTTCCCTAACGAGGAAAATAATAAATATAATCGGATATTGAAAGACCTAAAAATAAAATTTGAAGTTGATATCAATCCTCCTGCTGGCGCTTCATATGAAGATAAATATAAATTATTACCAAACCCACATCAAATTAAATTATACGACAAAGAATCTCTATTTGCGGGAAAAATTCACGCTATTTTATGTCGAAATTGGAAAACTAGAACTAAAGGTAGAGACTTATACGATTATATATTCTTTCTAGCTAATGATACAAAAGTTAATATAGAATTGCTAAAAAATAAATTATTAGAATCAAATTATATCAGACCTGATGAAACTCTTGATATTAATAAACTTAAAAATTTATTAATAAATAAATTTAATGAAATAGACTATGAAGAAGCCAAAGATGATGTTAAGCCATTTATTAAAAACATTGATACCTTAGAAATTTGGAGTAAAGAATTCTTTATTAGTATTACTGAAAAATTAAAAAGAAGTTAAAAGCTTCTTTTTAATTTGATTTCATCAAACCACAACATACCTTTTAGTATCATATATCTTATCATTTATTTTTATATAAAGATAATACTTCCCTGATAACCCCTCTTTATTTATATATCTTGTAATATTAATTCCTTCATTAGTTTCTTCTTCCGTAAAAATATCTACACACAACGCGGTATATGGCTTTTTACTTATCACTTGATCATAATAATAATTAGTTAACCCTTTTCTTAAGATAAAGCTAACACTTTCCCCTTTCTTAAACTTTCCACTTAGTACTAAACGATCTTCTTCATTAGTTAAAGTAATATTACGATTATTATAATCATCATCTGTTTTAATAGTTTTAATTAATTTATTATCTTTTTTACTTACTTTAGTCTCTCCTAAACTCCCTAATCTCTTACCTAAAGAATTATTATAATCATCCCCTGTATAAAGACTTTGCTTTTCTACCCGATAATTATTAGTAGGTAAAACTATCTCAAAGATAACCTTATTATTTAAAAGTTCTACAGTATCACTCTTTAGAGTAGTATTAGAAGAAAAACCAGCTGGTTGATTAGAATTTTTCCCATCAACATATACTATTCCTCCCGAATGAACTAAATAATGATTTACCCCTAAGTAATCAACATCACTTATATATGGTGAATAAAAACTACTTCCTCGTTCTTTTCCATATTCATATACTTGTTCAATAGTCATATTAGTAGTATTAATTTTATACATAACTCCCCGCGAATAACTATTGGAAGCTTCAACATATTTAGTGCTATCCTTACTCTTATTATTACCATTATCAAAGATAAAGACATATCCCTCAGGAGTAATCATTGCGGCATGTTGAGACCATTGCCATTCAAAATCTTTCCCCACCGGAGTAAAGAAATACTTTTGATATTCCCTACTCCAATTACTAGAATCACCAATAATCCAATTTAATTTACCTGTTTGATAATCGATATTAATAACCGCATCTTGATGCCTTCCTGATAAAGTTATACTATTAGTAGCAGCATCATACCAAACAGAATTGTTATGAAACCAATCATAAGCACTCCAGTTTTCACTTTTACCATCTTCCATTTTTAGGACATCTTTTAAATCCCAAGATTTAACAATTTTCCCAGTAGTCCTATCAAGTTCAACTATATAATCTTCTACCGTCCCTTTATCATTATTAAAATCATCACTAGCCACTAATAAATTACCATTCGGTAGTTCAAAATAATCATGATGATATCCCCCTTTTAAAGAATATTCATTATATATATGTCCTAAAAGATCAATTTCATATAACCCTGTCATATAATATGGACTATTAACTAATCTTTCGGTACTAACCATCATATGCCCATTCTTTAGACGAGTATTATCCCAAATCGCATTATTAGATAAATACCAACGAACATCCCCATTAACATCATAAGCACAAGTATACCCTTTACTAGAAGGAGTAAAAAAATATAAATCATTACTTAATTTACTACTATCTTTCTTAACACTAGTAGGTAAAACAAAATCATCCGGTAAGGCCTCCGTTTTAATTTCAATCTCTTTAATTACTTCCTTACCATTCTTTAAAGTATAACTAATCTCTACTTTATTATTATAATCTGGATATAACCCATAAATAGGTAAATAATGTTCCTTATTCATAGAAAAACTAGTCGTAAAAGTAGTAGACTTATCTTTCCCCTTAATAATAACTTTCGGACTTACTTCTTCCTCCGTTTCAAAAAGTACTAAAGCAGTTAAAGGAGAAGCCTCATAAGGATCTAATATAATCTTTGGATTATCAATAGTATATCCCGTAGTCTTCAAAGACTTACTTATCTCATTTTGTTTAGTTACTAAAGATGTCTTTAAACTTAAGTTCTCTTTCTTCTTTAAACTTTGATAATGATAAAAAGTAAACCCAATAATACTTATCATTAAAATACTAATTATCATAATCATAATATTTTTCTTTCTTTGCATAAATTTATCACCCAAAGACACCTTATCTAAAAAATTATCTTTTTTAAATAACTTCTTAGTTGAATCAACTAAACTTTAAGTTGAGTTACTTCTAATCTTTATTTTCTAGGACTAAAACCCATAAAAAAAGAGGTCTTAGAAACTTCTTTTATACTTCTTGAATAACCGCAATAATCATTGGTTTACATTCCGTCTCACTATATAAATACTTACCTAATTCTTCTCTAATTTCCGTTTTAATAGTAGTATAATCAACATAACGATCCGTAATATTTCTCGTAATAACATCTAAAGAAATATTCTTTATCTCATTAATCATTTCTTTACTATCTTTAATATAGATAAATCCTCTAGTTGTTACTTCTGGTCCCACTAAAACTTCTCTAGTCTTTTTGGAAATAGTAGCTGAAATCAAGACAATTCCATTCTCACTTAACATCTGACGATCCTTAATAACTAAATCACCAACATCATCATTACTCTTACCATCTATTAAGACATCATTAATCTTCATTGTTTTAAAATTATCTTGTAAAACCCCATTATTAATCTCCACAATATCCCCATTCTGCTTAAGAAGAATATTTTCCGCCGGAATACCTAAATCACTAGCTAAATTAGCATTATTAACCATATAACGATACTCACCCTTAACTGGCATATAATACTTAGGATTTAATAACTTTATCATTAACATTAAATCCTCTTTCGAAGCATGATGTAATATAGTCTTTCCTTTCGGAATCGAAACAATCTCACACCCATGCATCGCTAAGTCATTTTTAATTTTAACTAATAATTTTTCATTCTCATCATATCTTGGTTCGGCAAAGACAATCGTATCTGTTGGTTTCAAATGAATAAACTTATCATAACCATTTAATACTTTACTAATACAAGCATAAGGATTTTGTTTACTATCAGCCATTAAGATAATCGCATCTTTATCATTAATATTAGATAAGTCCCCCAATAGACCTTCTTGAATAGTTAAATAATTTTCTTTCAAAGACATCTCAATTAAATTTTGTAATTGCTTACCCATAACGACAATCTTACGATGCGTATTACGAGCAGCCTCAAATATTTCTTGAATCGTATAAAGATGAGTTGGTAAGACTAAGAACATCAACCTGTCTTTTGTATGTCTAACCGCCTCTTTAAATACGCCCACCAACCTGTGATTAGGAGATGTATGCCCAACTTTTTCCGAAAAAGATGACTCTTGTAAAAGTGCTAAAACGCCCTTCTTTCCAACATAAGCAATCTTTCCTAAATCCATATCATAAGCTCCTCGCATCAAAGGATCAATAATAAAATCCCCCGTATAGCAAATCGCCCCATCTTTCGTATTAATTACATACATAACAGCATCCGGAGTCGAATGTGATACACTAATAGGAAAAATACTAACATCCCTAAAATTCAACTTCTTATGAGGTTCAATCTCTATTAAGTTATTAGGATTCACCCCATCACTTTCTAAAACATACTTTGTAAACTTCGTACAATAAACTTTTAAATTAGGAATTAATCTTATCAAATCATTTGTAGCACCCATATTCTCATAATGTCCATGTGTTAAGAATAATCCTCTAATCTTCTTTTTATTTTTCACTAAATAATCAAAATCCGGAATAATATAATCTATTCCATATAAATTTTCCGTGGCAAACTTAAGTCCACAATCTAAGATAAAGATTGAATTATCAACCTCTACAACATAGGTATTCTTCCCAGTTTCACTAAGACCACCTAGTCCAAATATTTTAATTTTACTCATATTTTATCTACTTCCTTTAATAATAATAATTTTAAATACAAGCGACTACAAACAAGTTAATTATATCAAAAAAAATAGTTCTTGACAAACTATAATTTCTTTCTTACCCGACAAACAACCACTCTGGGAAGATGAAAAGTCTTACAAACCTGTTTATAAAGTCTTAAGGACTCTTTATAAGATAAGACTGGATAATCTAAACTACAATTAAAAACATTTCCCATCTTCAAATTATTTATAAAGTCATTACCAGATAAACTTTTTTTCTGTTCCTTAAAATCATAGTCGTTTAATAACTTTAGTTGACTTGCCATACT
>CAKOOW010000029.1 GCA_934098445.1 uncultured Bacilli bacterium | reverse complement strand
CGCGTACCCATAGCATTATCATCATTAGTAGTTAAATATTTTTGAAATATAACTTGTCCAATGACATCACCTTTATGAATAACTAAATCATTCTCCCCAAAATTCCAAAATTGAAAATAGAAATGTCCATCATTAGATTCATTACCATAATAATCAGCATCAATAATTCCAATAGAATTACTCATCATAAAACCTTTTTTAGGACCACTACTTCTATTTACTAGCATAAAGAATTCATCCGGCTCACAATAAGCCTTAAGTCCCGTCGGAATCAAACTAGGTTTCATCCCCGGTTTATATGGTGGTATTACCATATCACTAGCAGCTTCCACATCATATCCGGCGGAATTAGCGGTTTTTCTTACTGGTATATGAATATCTTTATCTTCATATCCTTTCGCTATCTCAAATCCTCTTCCTTGCATTTTTAATTCTCACTTTCATACAATATAATTTTTCCTTCTTTTAAACTTTTAGAAACATCAATAACTCTTTGATTAGAAGAACCACACCACTTAAGACGTGGATCATGTAAATCTTCTTTAAATTGTCCATCTACTAAAACATCTAAATATTCTAAGACTCTCTTATCTTCAATAGTCTCCCAAGTAAAACCAGTCCATAGCCATATATTCTTATTAGGATACTTCTCTTTAAAAGCCTTACATAACTCAATAGTAGCATCCACAGTATCTTTATATAAAGGTTCTCCCCCTAAAATAGATAACCCCTTAATATAATCAGGACTTGCTACTTCTAAAACCTTATTAATTGTTCCTTCATCAAAAGGATTTCCTAAAGTAAAGTCCCAAGTTTCACTATTAAAACAACCTTTACAATGGAAAGGACAGCCCTGGAAGAAGATAGAAACTCTTACTCCCGGACCATTAGATATATCCATTTTTCTAATCTTATTAAATCTTGCCATTTTTATGCGTCCTTATTATCAATATGCGTTACTCTCTCTTTAATTTCTTGAGTACGTCCTTTATTCCAGAAATTAGTTCCAATATATCCACAAGTACGACGAGCTACGTTTAATTTATCATGGTCTCTATTACCACAGTTTGGACAATACCATTCTAAATTATCATCAATTAAAATCTCTCCCGTATAACCACATTCATGACAATAATCACTCTTCGTATTTAACTCAGCATACATAATATTATTATAGATAAAATCAATTACTTGCAAAACAATATCTAAATTATTCGTTAAGTTAGGAGTTTCAATATAACTAATAGCACCTCCTGGACTAAGTTTTTGAAATTCACTTTCTAGTTTTAATTTAGTGAAAGCATCAATTTCTTCAAATACCGGTACATGATATGAGTTAGTAATATAATTACGATCCGTAATACCTTTTATAACCCCAAATCTTTCTTTTAAGCACTTCGCAAACTTATAAGTAGTTGATTCAATAGGAGTTCCGTATACTGAGTAATCAATATCCTCAGCCTTTTTCCATTCATTACACTTATCAACCATTTTTTGCATTACCGATAGCCCAAATTTTTTACCTTCAGCCCCATCAGTATGACTCTTACCCGTCATATATTTAACACATTCATAAAGCCCAGCATAACCAAGTGATATTGTAGAATAACCATGATGTAATAAATCATGAATAGATTCACCTTTCTTAAGTCTTGCTAAAGCCCCATGTTGCCACAAGATAGGAGCAACATCACTAGTAACCTTAGAAAGTCTCTTATGTCTAATCTGTAACGCTCTATGGCATAGTTCTAATCTTTCCTCAAATAGACGCCAGAAAGTATCCATATCTTTATCACTTGATAAAGCCACATCTACTAAGTTAATAGTAACAACACCCTGATTGAAACGGCCATAATATTTAGGCTTACCCGCAGCATCAACATAAGGTGTTAAGAAGGAACGACATCCCATACATGGATAACAATTGCCATTACCATTCTTATCAATCTTTGTTTCTTTCATAATCTTCTCAGAAATATAATCCGGAACCATACGTTTAGCCGTACACTCGGCTGCTAACTTTGTTAAATAGTAATACTTACTAGTTGGATGAATGTTATCTTCTTCTAAAACATATAAAAGTTTAGGAAAAGCTGGCGTAATATAAACACCTTTTTCATTCTTCATTCCCTGAATTCTTTGACGTAATACTTCTTCAATTAGCATCGCAAGTTCTTCTTTATACTCCGTAGTTTCTCCTAAATACATACATACTGATAAGAATGGTGCTTGTCCATTAGTAGTAGTCATCGAATTAATTTGATATTGAAAAGTTTGAACTCCATCCGTAATTTCTTTTCTTAAATCCTCATCCACAAACTTAGCTATTTGTGCTTTAGTAAGTTTACGCTCTTTATATTTTTTCTCATAGTATTCCTTACTTGAGCGAATAAATGGTGCTAAGTGAGTTAAAGTTACCGTACAACCACCATATTGACTAGAATTAACCGCCGTAATAATTTGGGTGGCAATTGTCATTGCCGTTAAGAAACGGTGGGGCTTTTCAATCATAACCCCATTAATGCTGGTCCCATTTTGAAGCATATCTTCTAAATTAATTAAGTCACAGTTATGTAGGGCATTCTGAGCAAAATAATCAGCATCATGAAAATGAATAATCCCCGCATCATGAGCCGCTACGATATCCTCTGGTAGTAAAAATCTTCTCGTAATATCCGTACTCGTAATACCCGCTAAATAATCTCTTTGGGTTGTAACAATCTTCGCATTCTTATTAGAATTCTCCGTATTCCAATACTCTGATTCCCCATCAATTAATTCCTTAATAGCTAAATCAGTCGTATTACTTCTACGAACTAATTCTCTTGTATAACGATAAGTAATATACTTCTTAGCTAGTTCATACTTCCCAATACTCATCAATTTCATTTCAATTATATCTTGAATATCTTCAACTAGAATTCTTTTCTTCCCTAGTCTTTCAATATATTTAATTATATTTTTAATTTGAGTACCCGATGCTTGGTCTTCATCTTCTACTTCCTTGTTAGCTTTCATAATTGCAGCTTCAACTTTTTCTGGACACCAATCAACCATATGTCCATCTCTTTTAATTACTTTCATACATCTAATATCCTTTCGTAACATACCCACTATAGCATAATCTCAAAAATTATTTTGTTGCACTTGCAACATTTTAAGTTTTTTGCTATATTTTTAATTATGAGGTGTAAACATGATATCACTCTTCAAAGACATAAACCCAGATAATAAAGATAAATTACTAAAGCTCTTAGAAACATCTACCTTTACATATCAACCAAATGTCAATATCGCCTATCTTTTTAAAGATAAAGAAAGTATTGGTCTTGTTATAAGGGGAAGCCTAGATATTATAAGAATTGATTATAATGGTACTCGTACTATCATTGAAACTATCTATGAAGAAGAAATACTAGGTACTTCCCTAACTAGTCTTCTTAGCAATGATTATGAAATAATTACTAAAGAAGATACTAAAATTCTTTGGTTAGACTATAAAGTTATCCTAAGTATTACAGACTCTAAATATCCCTACTACAATCAATTTCTTAAAAACCTTGTCATGATATCTTTAGAAAAAAATACTCTTAAGAATGAAAGAATCGAAATTCTTACCCAAAAGACTATTCGTAATAAACTATTAGAATACTTCCGGATTGAAGCCTTAAAAAACCGTTCGAAGATTATCTATCTTAAAAGCACTTGGCAAGACTTAGCTGATTATTTAGCTATCGATAGGAGTGCTATGACAAGAGAACTTAAAAATTTAAAAGAAGAAGGTTTTATCACTACTAAAGGAAGAGTTATTACTCTACTATATTCATTTAACTAAATTATATAGTCTAATTTTTCTAGGAGGAATAAATGAATTATTTTGAAAATATTGAAGGCTTAATAGAACAAACCGTTGAAAATATTGAAAACATAGAAAAAAGAACTAAAAAAGACTGCTAATAACGAGTTCTAAAAATAGATAGTATAAAGACTTTAAGAGATGGTTCTTAAAGTTTTTATTTGTTTAACCATATATTTAATAGCCAAGACATATATTTATATAGGTGGTTCTTTTTGAAAAAAATAGATTATAAATTATTTTTCTTAAGTATAATAGCCGGTATCCTAGGAATTATTATGATCTACTCTGCTAGTAATATCTGGGCCGAATATAAGTTTAATGATTCCTTAAAGTACGTTAAACACCAAGCCTTATTTTTTATTATTGGTATTCTAATTATGATTATCCTATCTAACTATGATTATAAAAATTATTATAAATATGCTAATAAAATTCTCTTAGTCTGTTTTATTCTCCTAGTCTTAGTCTTAATTCCCGGTATTGGTAAAGTAAGAAACGGGGCTAGAAGTTGGTTTGGGATTGGCTCTTTTGGTATTCAACCCTCCGAATTTGCTAAAATTGGTTTAATTATTTTTGTCTCTAAATACCTAGCTAATAATGATTCTTCCATCAAAGATATTGTTAAAGGAATCTTCCCTATCTTAGGAATAATCTTT
The DNA here is from genome assembly GCA_934098445.1 of uncultured Bacilli bacterium. Taxonomy (GTDB): domain Bacteria; phylum Bacillota_I; class Bacilli_A; order RF39; family UBA660; genus CAG-605. The sequence goes on along the minus strand of CAKOOW010000029.1, from coordinate 9,929 downwards.
CTCTTCTTTGGTCTTATTATGTTAGAACCCGACTTTGGTCAAGGCATGGTAATAGTTCTTACTCTTATTATGATTATCTTTATCTCCGGAGCTAAAATCTCTTTCTTCGTTAAATGTGGTATCCTAGGTCTAGTAGGTATTATTGGTCTTATCATTGTTGCCCCCTATCGTTTAGCCCGTATTATCTCTTTTATTAATCCTTGGGTTGACCCTCTAGGTAGTGGTTTTCAAATCATTCAAAGTCTATACGCTATCGGTCCCGGAGGTCTTCTCGGTCTAGGCTTCGGCTCCTCTATCCAAAAGCATTTCTACTTACCCGAACCGCAAACTGACTTTATCTTCTCTATCATCTCTGAAGAATTTGGCTTTCTAGGTGTCTTAGTAGTCACTTCTATCTTCTTATTACTTTTCTATTTCTCTATTAAAACTAGTCTCCAAGCTAAAAACCTCTTTGCTAAATACCTATCTTTTGGTCTTTCTTTTGGCATCCTTATCCAAGCCTTATTAAACTTATGTGTAGTTGTTGGTCTTATCCCTGTAACTGGAGTAACCTTACCCTTCTTTAGTTATGGCGGCTCTAGTCTTTTAGTATCCTTTGCTTCTATCGGTATTATCTTAAATATTAGTAAAAATTAAAAGTTATCTGTTGTTAAGGCCGTTTGCAAAACTTATCTTCGTATTGTATTTTCTTAAACATCAATCAAAATCAAGAGTTATCTACATATTTCAGACACGTATAGACCATTTTATGTCAATAACTTGACTTTTTTTCTATAAAAAGCTACAATTAAATTGGTGATTAAAGTGGAAAAAATATATATAAGAGAAAATTATTTAAGAAAAATCAGAGGATTTTATCACAACACAGAAATAATCAAAGTCATAACTGGTATCAGAAGAGCGGGTAAATCTTATCTGCTATTAAGTATAATTGAAGAGTTAAAAAACTATGGTATCAAAGAAGAAAACATTATTAATATTAAGTTAGATAGCAGAGAATGTAAGAATATTAAAACTAAAGAGCAATTAGATGAACTAATAGCTAGTAAAATAACTAACAAAGAAAATTACTATTTATTTATTGATGAAATTCAAAATATCAAAGATTTTGAAGAAGTAGTAGAAAGCTATCGTAATGAGGCCAATGTCTCAATCTTCATAACTGGCTCTAACTCTTATCTTTTATCCGGCAACTTAACAACTAAATTAACCGGTCGAAAGATTGAAATAGAAGTATTGCCTTTAAATTTTTATGAATATGTTGATATGAAAAAATTTTTTAAAAAAGAAGTAAATACCAATATTTATTTAGAATTTGAATCTTTTATTCGAAATGGAGGCTTTCCTGGAACAATTGTACTCGACAATGATGAAGATAAAAGAAGATATACTAAAAATATCTTAGATGACATTTTTGAAAAAGATATCAAAACTAATGAAAAAATCAAAAATGCAGAAATGTTTAAAAATGTTCAAAACTACGTTATCAACAATTTTGGCTCTATTACTTCAGCTTCAAGTATCAGCAAATTTTATGAAAGTCAAAATATAAATATTGACATTAGAACTATTGAACGATATATAGATATTCTAGTTAATGCTAAAATAATTATACCATGTGATTTGTTTGACATTAAATCTAAAATTTCATTAAAGGGCGAAAAAAAATACTATTTAGCAGATTTAAGTTTATATTTTGTTTATAATACCGATAATAGAATAAATTATGGACCTGTTTTAGAAAATATCCTTCATAATTATCTTTTAAGCAAAGATTATTCATTAAGTGTTGGCAGAATCGGCAAATTAGAATGTGATTTTATTGCTCGTCAAGGACTGGAAAATTATTACTATTTACAAGTTTCAAAAAATATAGATGAAGAAAAAACTGAAACAAGAGAATACAAGCCATTCTTTGAAATTAAAGACTTATATCCAAGATATCTATTTGTCTTTGACTTTCCTCTTCAAAAAAATGTAAAGGGTATTCATAATATCAATATAGTTGATTTTATCTATAATAATGAAGATTTAAAAAGTGTCATCTAAACACTTTTTTCTTTTGTCCAAAAAAGATGTCCAAACGACATCTTTAACTATTTAACTCTTTTCTAGCTTTCTTATAATCAGGATATCTTAAAGATACTTCATACCAGAACTTATCACTATGATTAGCTTCTTTAAAATGACTAAGTTCATGAACAACGACATAATCAATAAGCCTTATTTCTTTCTTTAGAAGTTCACTATTCAAAGTAACGGTATTATTCCCCCTATTACATACTCCCCATCTTGTCTTCATCTTTCTAACTCTTAAGGAATACTTAGGTAAATAATTAAACTCTTTTTCATACTTTTTTAATTCATTACTAAATACCCGAATACACTCATCACTATAAAACTTCTTTAACATCTTCTCATCTTTAACAATAATACAATCATCTATAATATCATACTTCTTAATATCTTTATTATATATAATTGTATAAGGATTACCTAAGTAATAAAAGATACTATTATTATCTAATTCTTTTTCTTTCTTAAGATACATATTTATTAAAGACTTCTCATTCTTCTTAATAATACTTAATATTTCTTTTTCTGATACCCTTTTATTACAAGTTACTAATAACTCTAAATTATCCGTAACCCGTATATAGAGATTTTTATTTTGTTTATGTTCGATTATAACATCAATTGCTTTATTGTCTAATACAACCTGCATTTTATAATCCATTTACAATACTCTTAAATTCATCTCCACGATCTTCACAACACTTATATTGATCCCAAGAAGCACAAGCTGGCGAAAGTAACACTACATCCCCAGGGGAAGCAACACTGGCGATATACATAGTAGTATCATGAAGATTATCAAATACTTTGACTGGTAAATTCATCTTATGAGCCCATTCTTCAATTTTTTGCTTTGTTTCTCCGTAGCATCCTACTAGCTTAACATTTCCAATATAATCATTTAATGGGTCAAAAGAATGTCCTCTATCTAACCCCCCTAATATTAAGATTTCTGGTTTCTTAAAAGCTTTCAACGCTATAATAGTTGAGACCGTATTCGTAGCTTCTGAGTCATTATAATATTCTACCCCATTAACCTTACGAACAAACTCTAAACGATGTTCAACACCCCCAAAAGTCTTTAAAACTTGAGTGATGGCTTCGTTACTAACACCATAATGTTTAACGGCTCCTATTGCACAACAAGCATTCTCATAATTATGCATTCCTTGTAACTTGATATCTTCTAGTTTAATAATATCTTCCCCAAAGTAATTTAGATAATCCCCCTTAACACAGATATCAGTATCTGCTTTACTACTAAAATAAATCTTATGTGACTTAATATCTTTAGTTAACTCCATCTCATCAGCATTACCCATATTTATAATAGCAATATCTTCATCACTATGATTATTAAATATTCTCTTCTTCGTATTCTTATAATTCTCATAAGTATCTAAAAAGTCTATATGTGTAGGAGTTAAATTAGTCAACACACTAACATTAGTCTTAAAATGACTTAAATTACATAACTGTTGAATGGAAACCTCTAGTAATAAAATAGTATCATCAGTAAGATTATCTAAAATACTACATACCGGAATACCCATATTACCAGCCATAATAACCTTCTTATGGGAAGCCTTTAACATCTCATGAATTAAATTAGTCGTTGTAGTCTTCCCATTCGACCCTGTCACCCCAATCACTTGTAAATTTTTAGGAAAGAAGTATGATGCAACTTCCATCTCATTAACAACGGCTATTCCTAAAGAATTAGCTTTTACTATCAATGGATTAGTATACTTAATCCCTGGATTTTTAATCACTAAGTCAAAAGTTTCATCTAATAAATCTGCCGGTTTATCAGTAATAACTACCTTTACTCCTAGAGTCTCTAACTCTTTAACTTTATCCCTATCTTGTTCCTTAGCATCCGTAACAATAATTTCGTTATTATAACGACTTAAATACTTACTTACTTCATAACCACTTCTAGCCATTCCTAAAACAAATATCTTACTATTCTTTAATTTAATCATTATTTTTCTCCTTTTGTTTTTGCTCTCTTTAAAATTTGATTTAAATCTTCTACATAATGTTTATTTAATCTTTTAAACACTAAACAATCCTCAGTACTACTATATTCATCTAAAGTAAAGTAATACTTATTAAAAAGCTCAATATAATTCTTCTTATTAGCATTTTTACTTAGCCGCAAAACATAAGTAAAATACATACTATCAGGAAATACTACCTCAAAACGACTCTCTATATACCAGATAGTTTTAACTAACTCTTCTATATTATCCTGATAATCCGTTATAATCTCCATCCCATCATAAACACTTCTAAAAGCTACTCTTGCTATTATAGGCTTTTCTAAGAGTTTTCCTGTCTCATCACTCTTAAATACTTCCAATTTATAATAGGCATTATCCTCTTCACTCTGATAAATTATAACTTCATCTTTTCCATAATTTTTCTTCCCATAATTAGGATTTCTTTTTCTATATGTTAAATACCCTTCTGCCAGTCCGGCTTCCATCTCATCAAAATCACTAATAAAATCACACTTGGCAAAAAGCTTACGAGATGCTAAATTATCCGGAGCAATATGAGCCACAAAATATTCTGTATTATTTAAAGACTCCCCAAAAGAATCCATAATCATTTTTAATAATTTTGTCCCATTACCCCTATTTTGATAATTACTATTTAAACCAATCTTTATATCAAGTCCCATTGGTGTTAATAAAAACTCTACGGCTCCTACCGTATACCTAGTATCCCTTTCTACGATTCTGAATATCTTGATATTTTTATTACCATAATTCAAGCCAAAATCAAATACTTTATAAAGTTCACTATCTAATAAATAATTATTAAAGTTTCTCATTTTCAAGAAATCCACTTTATTAATAATTCTTTTATCTTCTTCAGTTTTCATAATCATTTTTGACACTTAGGACATAGGTAAGTGCTTCTCCCTCCTACTTTAATACATATAATTGGGGTCCCACAAACTTTACAAGGACAATTTTCTCTTTTATGAACCCATAAATAATCTTGATAATGACCCGTTACGCCCAGACTCGAGGTATAGCTTCGGATCGTAGTTCCTCCTAATTCCATCGCTTTTTTAATAATACTGGCACTAGTAGTAACTATTTTTTTGGCTTCATCTAAAGTAATACTATTAGCCCTTCTCTCTGGATTAATATTACTAGCAAATAACACTTCATTAGCATAGATATTCCCAAGACCACTAATAATCGTTTGATCAAGTAAAGCCGTCTTAATAGGTTCTTTTTTACTCTTAAACTTACTAAGTAAATACTCTCCCGTCAACTTACTACTTCCCGGCTCCAAGCCTTGTTTTTTTATTTCTTCTGTCTCATAAAGAGCCTCTTTAGGAACAATCTTCATTCTTCCAAACTTTCTCGTATCATGATATCTTAAATCCGTCTTATCTTCAAAATGAATAATAACATGTTCATGTTTAGCCTTTTCTTCAGAGGTGTTTTTAATAAAATACTTACCCTCCATTCTAAGATGACTAAGTAAATAATAATTATTAAGTTCAAAGATTAACCATTTACCTATTCTTTTAATATCAATAAATTCATTATTAATAAGACATTTTTTAAACTCTTCTATGTCCTGTTCAATCATTGTATCATAATAGATATCTACCCCTATTATTCTTTTATGTAAAACACTTTTCTTTAAAACATTTCTTACTGTTTCTACTTCTGCTATCTCTGGCATATTACTTCTTCTTTCGTAAATTCTATTCTATATTATTTTCTATTCATTTGTAAATACTAAATTACTTAGTATCATACCAATTAGTCCCTAAATCACTACTAACTTTAATAGGAACATCAAGTTTAATAGCATTCTCCATCTTATCTTTAACTATTCTAATGACTTCATCTTTCTCTTCTTTTTTAACATCAAATATTAATTCATCATGTACTTGTAACAACATTTTACTTTGGATATTATTTTCTTTAAAAGATTCATGTATTCCAACCATAGCCTTCTTCATAATATCTGCACAAGTCCCTTGGATAGGAGTATTAAGCGCTATTCTTTCTCCTTGTTGTCTTATCATATAATTCTTATTATTTAACTCTTCAATCGTTCTTTTTCGATTAAACAAAGTCCTAACACTACCAACCTCATAAGCTTCTTTAATTATCTCATCCATATATCTCTTAACCCCAGGATATAATTCATAATACTTTTCAATAAACTTCTTCGCTTCTTTAGCCGGAATCTCTAAATTTTCTCCTAACCCAAAGCCACTAATCCCATAGACAATCCCAAATATTACAGCTTTAGCCGTCTTCCGCATTAAAGGAGTCACTTCACTTTGGGATATCCCATGAATATCAGCTGCTACTTTCGTATGAATATCTTCATCATTTAAATAAGCCTGAATTAACTCTTTAGATTTACTAATATGGGCTAAAAGACGAAGCTCAATCTGTGAATAATCACAGCTTAAAAGATAATCATATTCCGGATAAAAGGCTTTCTTAATCTTTCTACCTTCACTATCTTTAGCGGGAATATTTTGCATATTAGGTTCCACTGATGAAAGTCGCCCTGTTCGCGTTAAATTTTGTTTATATATAGTATGAATTTTCCCATCTTCTCTAATATAAGGAATAAGTCCTTCTAAATAAGTCGTATATAACTTATTTAAATTTCTAAATTCTAGGATATCCCTAATAACCGGATGATAATTAACTAATTTTTTTAAAGTATCTACATCCGTCTTATAAGCCCCCGACTTATTTTTCTTAGCATATGGTAAATTTAACTTTTCAAAAAGAATTACTCCTAATTGTTTAGGACTTGCAATATTAAAGGTTTCCCCACATTCAAAATAAATTCTCTCTTCTAAAGCTTTTATCTTCTTTTCGACTTCTAAAGACATACTCTTTAAAACTTCACTATCACACTTAATCCCATTAAGTTCCATATTCGCTAAGACTTTTATTAAAGGCATTTCAATATTAGTAAATAAACTTTCCATATCTTCTAATTTAATTCTTTTAATATAATCATCTCTAGTATCATAAATAAAACGTGATTTCATCACTATATCTTTAGAACTTACCCCAGTCTTTATGACTTCACTATAAAATCCTACTTGATAGTCTTTCGGTATCATTAAATAAGCTATATCATCTTTAGTATTTTCTTCTAAAAGATAAGATGCTATCATCGTATCAAAAATAGTCTTATCAAAAATATTCTCATCTTTTAAAAGACAAATATTCTTCTTTAAATCATAAGTATACTTAATCTTATCTTTTAAATATTCTAAAGTATCTTTAATTAAAAGTTTAGGTACATAGTAGTTATTATTCTTAGTTACCACACTCATTCCTATAATACTTGCTTCATGATAATTTTCTTTATCACCTTCAATATAATAAGCATAGATATCAGTATCTTCTATCTCACTAGGATCCATTATCGTCATAAAAGATAGTTCTTTCTTTACCGGTTTTAACTTTCTTTGTTTTAGAAAGGAATAAAACTCTAATTCATTATAAATACTAGAAAGTTCTTCTTCATTAGGACCCATATACTTAATAGCCGTAAAATCAATATCAATAGGAACTTTCTTATAAATAGTAGCTAGTTCTTTTGAAATATAAGCTGATTCCTTATCATTAAGAAGTTTAGTCCTTAAAGCTCCTTTTATCTCATCAATATGATTATAAATATCATCTAAATCTTGATAAGTCTTTAAAAGACTAATTGCCGTTTTATCACCAACTCCCTTAACCCCAGGAATATTATCAGATGAGTCCCCGGCTAGGGCCTTATAATCAATCATATGAATTGGGTTAAATCCCCAGTCTTCTTTAAAACTCTCCGGATTATATCTTATAAAATCCTTCGTCTTTAAAAGCTTTACTTCTACTTCATCCGTAATAAGCTGTAATAAGTCCTTATCACTAGAAATAATTGTCGCATCGTACTCTTTATTATTGTTACAAGCCTCCGCAAAAGTTCCAATGATATCATCAGCTTCAAAAGGCTCTAACTCATAATATTTAATCCCCATCGCTGTTAAAATTTTTCTAGCTACCGGCATTTGTAGTTTTAACTCTTCCGGAGTCTCACTTCTCCCGGCTTTATAAGTCTCATATTTTTCTTTGCGGAAATTCTTCCCAATATCAAAAGCCACCATAATGTATTTTGGTTTTTCCTCTTCTATAATTTTATGCATCATATTTACAAAACCATATAACGCATTAGTTGGAAAACTTTTTGAGTTTTTCATTATATTGCCTGAATATGCCGTTGCATAATACGCTCTAAACATTAAGTTATTTCCATCAACTAAACATACTTTTTCCATATTTTTCTCCTTAAATCTTTCTAGTTTATTATACCATGTCCCTTTCTTTTAGAGGGAAAAATCTAGTGAAAATAGAAAAAAAGAATTAGTCGATTACCTTGATTAAACCTTTTTCTAGTTCTTCAAGCGCTCTTCCTAATTCTTTCTTACTCTTATATTCATTTTCTTTCATTTGAAAATGTTTATTTTCCATCATCTGTTTGCTACGACGAGAAGCGATATGTACTAATTTGTACTTGGAATCAACAATATTCAAAAGTTTATCAATCGATGGATATAACATATATAATCACTCCTTACATAAGTTATGTTACTATGTTTTAGAAAATTTATCAGTTTTTTGGCCAAAATTTTACATTTATTTGACACAAAAGCTTCACTATTTCTGATTTTGTGTAAAATAAGCCATTTATTAATCCTGATTTTGTGCAATTGGAGGCAATTATTATTCTTGATTTTGTGAATTAATCCTAAAAAAGAAGCCTTACCACAAGACTTCTATACAAGTTCAGCATACACTGAATCACTATTATCATTATAGATTAGATGAATTTTCAAGTTTAGCATGGAACTACCATCTCTAATATCCGTAACCTCACCATCAACACTTCCAACATAGCCTTTATCTACTAAATCTTTGATACTAACTACATAAGAATCACTATTCTTTATTTCTTCTTTAACAGTATCCCCATACTTAGTAGCTTGCTTTAAATAAAGTTCTAAAGTCTCACTATATAGTTCATCTTTATCACTTTCAAAAGCATGACTAATCTTTGGAACTGTAAATAAGGTTACTAAACCTAACCCAACTATAATAATTAATATATCTATGAATGTATATCCATTCTTCTTTCGCATACTATCACTATCCAATCGTAACAACAGTATAACACATTTTGTTACTTTTTGTACATTTTCCAATTATCAAGTTGATAAACATTAAATCAATGTGATAAACTAAGTTTAGTAAAAAGAGTAAAGAGTGAGTTTACTAAAGAAGGAAAAAAACTATGAAAAAAAGAAATTCAAACATGGAATTATTAAGAATTATAGCAATGTTAATGATTATTGGTTATCACATATTCCGGCATTGTATATATTTACAACTAACAGATACAAATTTGATTGCGAAACTTAACAATGGCTGGTTCTCCCAACCAACATTTTTTAAAAGGTTATGCATACTGGCAGTCATTTCACCAATGGGTCAAATTGGTAACGCTATATTTTTAATTATTTCTGGATATTTTATGGCGGACAAAAAATCAATAGATTTAACTAAGACATCCAAAAAATTATTACTACAACTTGGATTTGCTACATTGGCTTTAGGATTAATATCAATTTTTTCATATAAATATGTAACTGCCTTTCCTATCAAATTAATGCCATTTAACTCATTTAATTGGTCATCTTGGTATATTGGCTATTATTTTATAGTAATTGTCTTTGCCAAAATATTTTTAAATAAATATTTAGCCAAAGCAAAACAAAAAGATTATTTAATGTTCTTAAT
>CAKOOW010000028.1 GCA_934098445.1 uncultured Bacilli bacterium | reverse complement strand
TCGTAGTAAGATAGAAACACTAGAGAGTGAAATAACATCCCTAGAAGCAACCAAAAAATCGCACGAAGAAGAAATTAAAAAACTAGAAGAAGAAGCCAAAAAAGCCCAAGATCTTCATGAATTTCAAGAATATCTAAAGCTTCATTTTAAAGCTCTTGATTATAATAAAGCTTTTAAAGAAGGCAAAATAGATTTTGAACAAGATACGCAAGTTAAAAATATTATTGCTAACTTAGCAGAGAAATATCCTGATATATGTGGCTTGGATAAAATGCCTAAAGATACGAGTAATTTAAATATCTTGAAGAATCAAAGTTTAGCTATTAATTTTGAAATTGAGAATTTAAGAAAAGATCATAAGGATACGAAAGAGCTAGAGAATTTAAGTACCGCAGTTATTAATTTTGTAGATTATGTTGATAATCTTCGTGCCAAAGCTATTAAAGAAGAAGAGTTGGATTTTGAACATAACAAAGAGTATGCTTTAATTCAGTATGCTAATACCGCTAGCGAGATTGGGACCGTTGATGAATTAAATAATAAGGTAGCCGAGATTCAAAAAGAGATAGAAGTTTTAGAAGAAAATCTTAAGAATAGTGATGCTATGTTAGTAGTAAATCAAGATGAAGAAACTAAGAAAGAAAATGAAAAAGATAGAGCTAAATTAGCGGCTAAGAAAGCTGAATTAGGTGTTTATCTTAATGAAATTAAATTCAGAAATTTACCTGATGATTTACGAAAAAACAATGCTATTTTTGCCCTTGATATGGAAGAAAAGAGAAAAAAATTAGATAGTCTTCCTGCCGATGAAAGAATAAAAAGAGAAAAAGAATTAGATCATCTTGAAGAATTACATAAACACTTTTATGAAAGAGACTTTGCTAAGGAATATCAAGAGATTATCGATAAGACCACTAAATTAAAATCCGAACAAGAAGAAATGGCTAAGAAAATTAAAGAAAATGAAATGAGTATTGAACCTTTAAGAAAAGATATCGATTATATTACTGACAGTAAAACCGCCATTGCCGAATATGAAACTGCTAAAGAAAAGCTTGATATTGTTCATGGCTTAGATAAAATTAAAGAAAAAGCAATTAAAAACTTCCAAGGAAAAGAATTTACTCCCGAAGAACTTAAAGCTTTCATTGAAAGTCAAGAAGAATTTAACTTAATCAAAGATGCTCCTGATAAAGAAGAGATTGAAAATCTTTTAATGACTGAAATTACTAACGCTTGTAAAAAACAAAAAGTTAGTAATGTTCGTAAAGACTGGAAAACTTATGCTAAATCTGCCGGCTTTCTAGCAGCTGGTTTAGCTACCGGACTAGTGTTATCAAGCGTTCCTGGTGTTGGTACCATCCGTATGGGGCTTGCTACTGCTAAGTTGGCAATAAACGCTATCGATAAAGGCATCAGTCTTTATAATGAAAAACATCAAGATAAAGAACCAATCAAGACTATTTCTCAAGTAATTGATGAAAAATTAAAAAAAATATTGCCAAAGAAAATTCAAAGTGGCTTAAAGAAGATTGAAGATAAACTAAAACAAAAAGAAGTTAATCTCTTCCTAAATGGCGTATCTGCTGGTTATATAGCTGGTAACGTTGTCGAAATGGTAACCGGAAAGACTGTATTTCAAAATGTTACAGATAAATTGAATACTCCTAAGACCAATATTGCCGATAGTAAGGCTCCATCTTTAGCTAGTAGTAATACTCCTAGTACTCCAAGTACAGAACCAATTAAAGTTCCCGAAGTAGATATTCCCACAGATGCCGTAACATCTTTAAATGTCGGGGAAGTCTATGACTTAAGCAGTATCCCTCAAGGTTATGTTTATTCCGGAAGCAATGATGCCGTTAACTTACTTACCAAAGCCGGTAAAGCCGTAACTCTAGATAAAAAAGTTACTGTTAATGGGAAAGTTTGGTGTAGTTTCTTACAACCAGATGGTAAGGGCTATGCCTGGATTCCTGAAGATGTAGTTAAATCCCTAGGAAAAGTAGCTGAAGTAGGAAAGGGGATATCTCGTTAATGAAAAATAGAATAATAAAAACTAATGATAAGACTTATTATGTCTTAGAAAAAGTTACTTCTGAAGATAAAGTTTATGTCTTACTAACAGAATGTGATTTAGATAAAGATGAAATAAATACGGATAAATTTATAATCAAAGAAGTATCTAGTAATAATGGTTCCTTAGAACTAGAATCTTTAACTGAAGAAAAATTCCTCGTTGTAGCACCTTTATTACTTCAAAAATATCGTGAAGAACAAGCTTAAAAAACTTGTTTTTTTCTTTGGAAAAATAGATAATACTCTTTAAGATTATGCTATACTAATATAGTAAGGAAGTAGCATATGAAAAATAATAATATTAAAAGTAATAATGATTATCTAGAAGAGTATTTAAAATTAGCTAAGTGTTCTAAAGAAGAATTATTCTCTTTATATCATACTAAAGAAGAAGGCTTAAGTAGTAAGAATGCTAAAGAGTTATTAGAACTAAAAGGAAAGAATATAACTATTAAAGATGATAAGAAAAGTATCTTTAAGATTCTTATTGATTCCTTTAAAGATGAATTTATCTTAATTTTAATCTTCTTAAGTCTTATTAACTTTCTTTTAAAAGATAGTCTAGGAAGTATTATTATTCTTTTAATTGCCTTTATCAGTGCTAGTATTCGTTTTATTGAAGACTATTCTATTAATAAATTTAATCAAAAACTCAAGAAGAAAGTAACAACTAAAGTAACCGTCATTAGAAATAATACTCCTACCGAACTTAATATTACCGAAGTAGTTCCTGGGGATATTGTAAAACTTAATGCCGGATCCATTATTCCCGCCGATATTAAAATTATCGAAAGTAAAGACTTATTCTTAAACCAAGCTAACTATACCGGAGAGAGTATCTTAGTCGAAAAAGAAACCTCCTTAAATAATAATAATCCCGATTTATTTAATATTTCTAATATAGCCTTAATGAGTAGTAATGTCGTTAGTGGTCTAGGAACCGGTTTAGTCTTAAAGACAGGATTTGATACTTATTTAGGATCCGTAGGTAGTAAGATAAAATTTTCCAAAGATAATACTAATTTTAATCAAGGAATTAAAAGTATCTCGAAACTATTAATTAAGTATATGGTACTAGTTTGTCTTTTTGTCATTATAGTAGATGGTCTTATCAAAAAGAATTTTAGTGAAGCTCTTTTATTTGCATTATCCGTCGCAGTAGGCATTACTCCTAGTATGTTACCAATGATAGTTAATGTTAACCTATCTAAAGGAAGTAAACGGCTAGCTAAAAAAGATGTCTTAGTAAAAGATATTACCTCTATTGAAAATTTAGGGTCAATAGATATTCTTTGTACCGATAAAACCGGAACCTTAACCGAAAATAAAATAGTCCTCGAAAAATATATTGATGCCACCGGTAAAGAAAGTAAAAATGTCTTAGAATATGCCTATCTTAATAGTACTTATAGTACCGGCATTAAAAACTTAGTCGATAAAGCTATTATTACTTATGGAACTAAAAATAGAATAGAAGCCTTAACTACTAAGTATGAAAAAATCGATGAAATTCCCTTTGATTATACCCGAAAGAAACAAAGCGTTGTCGTTAAGAATAAAAGTAATTATCTTATGATTACTAAAGGAGCTTTAGAAGAAATATTAACAGATTGTCAAGAAGTAAAGCTAGAAAATAGGGTAGTTAAATTAACTAAAGACATTAAAGATAATATTATTAGTAGAGCTAAAGATTTAGCTAGCGAAGGAATGCAAGTAATCGCCTTAGCTATAAAAGATACTTATCCTGGAAAAGAATTATTTAACTCCTCTTCCGAGAAAAACTTAGTCTTTATCGGCTTTGTTGCTTTTCTAGATGAACCTAAAAAAGGCGTTAAGAGTATCTTAAATAAGTTGAGTAATATCAACGTTAAGGTAAAAATCTTAACCGGCGATAATCCTTATGCTACTAAAAATATCTGCTCTTTAGCCGGTCTTAATAGTGATAATATTCTTTTAGGCAGTGATATTGAAAAAATGAGTGATGAAGAATTAACTCCTCTCCTAGAAACAACCGATGTCTTTGCAAGAATGAATCCATTAGAAAAAGAAAGAATAGTACATCTTTATAAAAAGGCTGGTCATGTCGTTGGCTATATGGGTGATGGGGTTAATGATGCTCCTGCCTTATCGAGTGCTGATGTAGGTATTTCCGTTAACACAGCCGCTAGTATAGCCAAAGAAACTAGTGATATTATACTTTTGAAGTCAGGATTAAATGTCATCTATGATGGTATTCTTGAAGGACGTAAGGTCTATGGAAATATTATTAAATATATTAAGATGGCTTTAAGTGGCGACTTAGGAGATGTCTTTAGTATTATGTTAGCTAGTATTTTCTTACCATTCTTACCTCTTATTCCTATTCAGATGTTAATCCAAGATTTTATCTATGATTTCTCCCAATTAGGAATCCCTGATGATAATGTCGATCCAGAGTACTTAAAAACCCCCCGTAAATGGGATGTCAAAGGAATATCTCGTTTTATGCTTATTATGGGTCTTACCAGTAGTCTTATTGATGCTTTGGCCTTCCTAATCTTCTTATTTATCTTTAAATATAATACCATCGCTAAGGCTAGTTACTTTCAAACCGCTTGGTTCATTACTTGTCTAGTAACCGAATTAACTATTATTTATAATATTCGTACTTCTAAAATTCCTTTTATGGAATCTAATGCCTCTAAAAAACTAAATATTCTTATTATCTTTTCTCTTCTTCTAACTATTATTATGCCTATTATCTTAAGTCCTATTAAGTCCTTTGATTTTGTTATTCTTCCCTTTTATTTCTATTTTATCTTATTTGCCCTTGTGAATTTATATTTTCTTTTAGTTTTACTAGTTAAGAAAGTTTATATTAAAAAGTATGGAGAATGGCTATGATAATTGATAATCTTTTAGATAGTTTAAGTAAATCTAAGTTTCGAGGTTCTTTCCATTTAAACCAGAAAATGAAAACTTATGTCAAAGAGAAGGGGATTATTAAGATAGAAAGGGATGCTTATGATTTAATTATAAAACGCATAGCACCAGCAAGTCCTAAAAACGATGGTAAACAAACCCCTATGCGTCAAGTTCATCCTATTTTTATTGCCCAACATGCTTGTGGATGTTGTTGCCGAGGCTGTCTTGAGAAAATTCATCATATTCCTAAAAATAGAAAACTTACTAAAGAAGAAATCGACTATATTGTTCAAGTTTTAATGACTTGGATTAAAAGAGAGCTAAAATCCTCTTGAGGTCTTAAATCTTATTTGGTACAATAAAATTATGTGAAAGAGTGTGTTTATATGAAAAATTTTACTAATCCGGTAATTAACCAAGAATTTAAAAATCATTATCAAAAATTAATCATTGGCATTTTACTTATTATCTTAGGAATTGTCTTTTTAATCTTAGGTAATAAAGTGACTAATGATGCTCATAAGACAATGCCTAGCTTGCATGATGTCATTGTAAAACAAGATAACAAAGATGGTGTTTTAACTTATATCGACAGTACCAGTTATCCTTATCTTTTTGCTGGCTATGATGACACTGATACTAAATATTATTTTATTCAAGATGAAAATTATATTTATGTTGCTTATATGGACCAAGAGATTAGTAATCGGTTAAGTGATGATAGCTTATATGCTAATAATAAAACAGAGAAACTTATTGGTATTTCGGCTATAACTCCTACCGATGTTAAAAAGATTGCTATTGATACTTATAACGAGATTTTTCCTGATAATCAGATAAATATTGCTGATTATGATTCTTACTTTGGAAGTATTTATTTAGACATGACTTCTCCTGATACTGAGGTTGCTTTCTTCCAATATACTATAGCTTTCTTTGGAATTATTATTGGAACTTTCTTAATCATCGTAGGACTTATTAGTACTCACCGTTTCCAAAAGAACATTAAGAAAATGTCATTAGAAAAAATTAGAGATATAGATGCCGAAACTCTAGATAAAGATGCCTTCTACTATGAAAAACTTCATTTATACTTAACTCCAAGTTATATTATCTTAATGAATAATACTTTTAAGGTTATTTCTTATGAAGACATCATCTGGTTATATCCCTTTGAACAAAGAGTAAATGGCATTAAATCATCCAAATCAATTATGGTTGTTACTAATGATGGTAAAACTTCTAATATAGTTACTGTTCCTGCGATTACTAAAGGACGGATGGAAATGTTTGATGAAATCTTTAATACTATTGCTAATAAAAACGATGAGACCTTAATTGGCTATACGAGTGAAAATGCTAAAATAATCAAAGAACAAATAAAACTAAATAAAGAAAATAAATAATTAAGACCAACTCCTACTAAGTTGGTTTTTAAATGCCAAAAAAAGAAACCCCCGAAGAAGTTTCTAATCCGTACTACAAGTTTCTGCTATCGTAAATATTCTTGAAGTACTATAAGTTTTACCATTATAGCTAACATTATAAGTAATTTTATATTTACCTTCTAAAGATAAGTTAATTCGACTAACTTTTTCATTAGTTTCCGTATTAACGATGGTACTATCTAAAACCTTAATATCATCAGTAACATTATTACCATTAATATCCGTAGCTGTAATCGTTGTATTATCATTATAATATGAAGTATTACTAATCTTTGTTCGACATTCATCCTTACTAGAAATTTTCAAAGAAATCTCACTAGCACTAGAAGTACCACTACCAGCAACAATCTTTAAATAGTCCGAAGCATTAGCTTTAAAGATTGAATAATTAGCTTGAACAATAAATGTATAATTACCAGAACCATTATCTTGGAAAGTATAATTTGGTTCCTTAGTTTCCGCTAAGAATTGTAAAGCTCCATTACTCTGTTGTAAGTAGATAGAATATCTTAACTCTCCAATTGATTGATTATTATAAGAAAGGCGAGCTTCATAATACTTATTAGCACTTATTTTATAGTTATCATTAAAATAACTTTGAAGATAACTATTATCAATGGCTTTTGGCGTACTTATTGGATTCCATGATAAGTAAATAGTTGAACCATTAGCCGTGGCTTTGCCATTAGTAGGAGCATCTAATTTTTGATATCTAAATGATGTTTCTGTTGGTTCCATTCCTTTTTTAAATAACTCAGTCATACGCATATTGCTTGGTGTATATTCACTAGGAAGTTGTAATGGCATAGTTTCTTTTTCTACTTCTACTTCCACAACACTACTAGGTTTTTCAAAACGAGAATTTTTCTTAAAGATTTTCTTAGCAATTCCTGACATTAGGGCATTCTTAACACTTAAAGCCCCATTCATTGTCGTATAAGCATCTTTATATAACTGATCATATCCATACCACATACTAATTGAATAATCAGGCGAGTAGGAAACAGTCCAGTTATCACGAGATGGTAGAGTTTTAATACCTAAAGAACTAACTGCATTACCATCATAAGTAGAAGTACCAGTCTTAGCGGCAATATCTGTCCCACTAACACTATAAGAACCACCAACTCTATAAGAAGAGTGAGCTGTAACTAAGATATTATTAATCATATAAGCCGTAGAATCACTCATAACTTTTTCTTTTTTATACTTATTTTCATATTCTTCACCACTATCGATGAATTCAATTTTAGTAAATGTATATGGTTCGATGTAGTAACCACCTCTTGCAAATGCGGCATACGCTGCTGACATTTGTAGAGCAGAGACAGTATCGAAAGAACCAATTGAAGCCGATTCGTAAAGAGTATCACCATAATTAATCCCTAAACTATTAACAAAACTTGCTATTTTATCTTTATCTACTGATTGAAAAGCTTGTAGGGCCGGAATGTTTCTTGAACGGGATAGGGCAACTCGCATCGTTATCATACCTAAGTATCTACTATCGGAGTTTTTAATTGACTGCCCATTCGAATAAGACATTGGTTCATCTAAATAATAAGTTCCTGGAGAGGCATTACTATACTCAATTGCTGGACCATAATCTACAATTGGCTTAGCCGTTGAACCTGGTTGATATCTTTCTAGAGTTGCTCGATTTAATTGTTTAACCCCATTTTGATTACGCCCTCCATATAAGGCTACTACTGAACCATCGCTGACACTAGTAACAACCATTGATAACTGCTCTTTATTATTTTTCCATTTATAATAAGCATTAGTATTTCCCGCATTATTTAATTCATCCTGAACTGTAGTATCCAAAGTTGTATAAATTTTCATTGGTACTTTAGCTGGGTCTTTACCCGTTTTTTCAATAACATCATTTTGAACGGTATCAATAAACCATTGATATTTGCTTAAGCCATCATCAACATTTTGATTTAATAAAGACTCAATAGGAATACTTTTGGCATCATTTAATTGGTCTTCCGTAATATAGCCGTGACGATACATTAAATTTAAAACGGTATCTCGTCTTGAAGTACATTTTTCAATATTCTTAAAAGGATTATAAGTATTTGGAGCATTAAATATTCCCGCAAGAATAGCAGCTTCTGGTAAGGAAATATCTCTAACACTCTTACCAAAATATCTTTGGGAAGCTTGTTCAATTCCATAGGTATTATTTGCTCCTAACCAAGGAGTATTTACATAAAACTCAATGATTTCTTCTTTCGTATATTGTTTTTCAACTTTAAAGATAGCCATATAAATATCGGTGAATTTACGGATAATTCCTGCTATACCGTGAGCATCAGAACGGTCTGTGAAAGCCATTCCTACTACCTGCATGGTAATAGTAGAAGCACCACCAGCTTTAGAGTTTCCTGCTACTTGCCCAAGCGAAGCTTTCATAAATCTCGCAATATCAAAGCCATTATGTTGAAAATATCTCGAGTCTTCAGTAGCCACAATCGCATCAACCAAAACTTGTGGGAGTTCATCATAAGCAACTAGTTGTCGATTTTCTGCTCCTAAACGCCCAATTTCCGTGCTATTTTTGGCATAAAGAATTGATGAACTCGTATTATACAATTTATCAGTATCGAATTTAGGGGCCGAAGTAATAATATAAATAATCCCAAATAATCCTAAAATCATAATTCCGATTAATAAAACCATAATGAGACTAAGGATAATATGTCTATTTTGACGCTTTCTTTTCTTCCGATAGGTATTTTGACTATCCATTTTCACTTTCATATTATTAATATTTCTTTTAATATTTTTCTTGGTATTACTTGTTTTTTTCATAATCCATCTCCTTAATTAATTTATCTACACCCTTAATATAATCAAGTGGGGGTCTAAATCCTTCTTTTATTTCTAAACCATTTTCTAAAATATATGAATAAGGAATTGACTTTCGCTCATTATTATCCACAAATTCAATGATTTTGCTTGCTCCTAAGATAAAATAAGTATTATTCATCTTAATAATTAAAAAAGCAATCCCACCATGTCTATCTATTCTTCTAATATGTTCTAACTGATGCTCATGAATATTCGATAAGGGAAATGCCGTCTTACTTAAAGTCTCTTTCGCATCAAAATCAACGTAATATCCTTTATAAATCCCATTATAATCAAGGGTTGATTGACTTTTAAAATAGGCTTCTTTTATCACTTGTTTATTATTTTCAAAACGAACTTTATTAATTCCTATTGGTGTTGGCTTCTTATATATAACGGCTATATCTTTTTCTAAATAGTACTCATTAGTCTCATTAAGTAAAGTCTCTAAATCCATACCACGATTTCCATAGCTGTGTTTAATTTTAACATATTCTTTTTTTAAACCTGGGTAATTCACTTGCATCACCACAAACATTATACTATAGTTTACTTTTCTTGGGTAGTTTTTTTGGTATTTTTCCCGACAAATATTACTTGTGGTTTAAAAAAAACTAGTATATAATCTATATACTAAGATAGCCTAAATATAAGGGATTTTCCTTATTATATAAGGGGTTAGAAACTTTCTAAAAAACTTTCGAAAAGCTACAATAAATAGTGTATTTTTTAACTAGACTATGGTAAAATAAATAACGATGAAAAAAGCAAAAGACAATTATAGAATGGTGCGATTAATATGTTAAAAATAGAAAATTTAAGTCTGAAAGTTGAAGACAAGGAATTATTAAATAATTTTAATTTAGAAATTAAAGAGGGAGAGATTCATGCTATTATGGGTCCCAATGGTATCGGAAAATCCAGTATCTGCAAAGCTATTATGGGTGATAGTAAGTACGAAGTTACCAAGGGTTCCATTAAGTTTATGGATACAGATATTACTAATTTAGCTCCTGATCTTAGAGCCAAGATGGGGATTATGCTTATTAACCAAAGTCCATTAGCTATTGAAGGGGTTACTAATGCGGATATGCTTAGAATGGCTTTAGCTAATAGAGAAGGACATTCCATCGATTTATATCAATTTAATAAGAAAATCCAAGAAGTGTGCAAGCGATTAGATATACCATCTTCTTTTATTCATCGTAATATAAATGATGGAATGAGTGGGGGCGAACGAAAGAAAAATGAGCTTATGCATATGTGGATGTTAGAACCAAAATTTCTAATTTTAGATGAGCTTGATAGTGGTCTTGATGTCGATGCCTTAAAGGTATGTGCTAACTCAATTATGGATTATTACGAGTCGCAAAATAAGAAGGTTAGTATCTTGATAATTACCCATCATAGTAATATTTTAGATATTATCAAACCAGATTTTGTCCATATTATTAAGGATAAACATATTAGCTTTACTGGCGATGTTTCCGTAGCTAAAAAAATCGAAGAAAATGGTTTTAACACCGATTTAGGACAAATGTTATAAGAGGTTTTGAAAATTATGAATAAATTATTAGTGAAAGACAGTAATGTAAGCATCAACAACTCTTATCAAAACCTAGAGATTAAGACTTCTAAATTGATTTTAAATATCAGTGGAAGTAATACAATCAATGACTATGATAATAATACCGATTTAGATTTAAAGATTATTATGGAACCCCATAGTAAACTTTTGTATAATCGTAAAAATGCCAATATTAATAACTTTACCCTTGATATTGAAGCACTTTCCGATTCTTACATCGAATTTAATTATAGCCTAGAAACTTCAGTGTCAAGCAATATCAAATTAGATGCTAATATCAGTGGTAACCAAAATACATCTAGAATTAATTTCCATGGTGTTACCAAGGATGAAGGCTTAATCAAAAGTGTTGCGACATCTATGGTTTCTGAAAATACTAAAGATAATGAAATTTTGGAAAACTTAAGAATTATTGCTCTTAATGATACGGAAAATGAAATTGTTCCTAATTTGCTGGTTAGAAGTGATAGTGTCAATGCCATTCATAACACCACTATTAGTAGTATTGATAAAGATTATTTATTCTACTTAAATAGTAAAGGTATTGATAATGAGACTGCTACTAAATTGATTGTTGATGGTTTCTTAAAGAGTGTTTTAAAAGAAAATATTAAATAGGAGGTTTATTTATGCATAGAGAAGATTTTCCTTTTCTTTTTAACAATATAACATATCTAGACAATGGGGCTACAACCTTAAAGCCTTTAAGTGTGGTTAAAAAAATTGAAGAATATTATACCGAATATACTGCTAATGCCCATCGTGGCGACTATAAGACTTCTTTAAAAGTTGATACCGAGTATGAATTAGCTAGAAATAAAGTGCAAAAATTTCTTAATGCTAAGAGTAGAAAAGAAATTGTCTTTACTAGTGGCGCTACTGAGTCCTTAAATTATATTGCTACTGGTTTTTTCTCTAATATTTTAGAACCTGGTGATGAGATTTTAATAACTAAGTCCGAACATGCCTCAAATGTTTTGCCTTGGTTTCGCTTAGCTAAAGAATTAAATCTAAAAGTTAATTACATTCCTTTAGATGCTAATTATTATGTGACTATTGAAAATGTCAAGAAAAGTATTACCAAAGATACCAAGGTTATTTCTTTAGCCATGGTTACGAATGTTATTGGGGATTTACGTCCAATTAAGGAAATTGCCAAAATTGCCCATGAGAATGATGCTTTTTTAGTTGTTGATGGGGCTCAAAGCGTTCCTCATATGAAGACTGATGTTCAAGATTTAGATTGCGACTTTTTAGCTTTTTCTGGTCATAAATTATGTGGGCCAACCGGTATTGGGGTATTATATGGTAAAGAAGAACTACTTAGTAATATGGAACCAATTAACCTTGGGGGAGGAATGAACGAATCATTTGACAATATTAATGAAGTTTATTTAAAAGACTTACCAACTCGCCTAGAAGCCGGCACTCCAAATATTGCAGGAGCTATTGGTCTTGGCGCTGCTATCGATTATTTAACTAATATCGGCATGGATAATATTTATAATCATGAACGCGAACTTCGTCAGTATTTAATTAACAAATTAGTTGACTTAAAACACATTGATATTATAAATCTGGAAGCGGATACCGGTATTGTGGCCTTTAATGTAGATGGCATTTTTTCACAAGATGTTGCCGTTTACCTAGATAAATATAATATCTGCGTTCGAGCCGGAAATCACTGTGCCAAAATCTTAAAAGATGCTGTTGGCGTTCGAAATACTTGTCGCGTTAGTCTTTATCTTTATAATACCAAAGATGAAATTGATCGTTTAGTAGAACTTCTAAGTGATAAAAATAGAATATTAAAAGAGATGATATAAATGGATAATGAATTAAGAAGAGAAATTATAATGGATAATTATATGTATCCTTATAATAAAGAAGTACCAGCTGATAAAAATGATTATATTAAAGTGAACTCTAATAATGAATCTTGTATAGACAATATTGATATATATCTAAAGATAGAAGATAATATTATTAAGAAAGTTTATTTTGACGGCGAAGCCTGTGCTATTTCGACTTCCGCCACTTCGGTTATGATTAAGCTTTTAGAAAATAAAAGTTTAGATGAAGCTTTAAGATTAAGTGAAGAATATGAATCTATGATTGAAGAGGGAACTGAGTCAGAAGACTTAAAAGAGGCTTTAGCGTATGGTGAAATTTATAAACAGCAAAACCGTAAACACTGTGCTATGTTACCTTGGTTAGGTTTAAAAAAAGCTATCTTAAACTATAAAAATTCTCCTGAAAAGTAGAGTTTTTTTTCTAAAATAAAGGAATTTAGTTTATAATAAAAGTGGTGATCGTAATGGAGTATTATCTTAAGAATAATCGTTTAATTAACTCTATAGCCCTTATCATAATTATTTATTTTTTACATACTTATGAATATATAGAGGCTCTTTCTTTTCGAACTGGTCTTTATTTTTGGGAGTTTTCCAAGAATATTACCGCTAGTTTAGATGTTATTTTCTTAAAATTAAATACTTTTACTTATTTAGAAAAGGGGATACTTATTGGCATCATAGTTTATCTTTTGAATGCTCATCGTTTTGAAAAGACTAATGTTCCTAAAAGATATCAAGATAATAAATTACCATTTCTGTTAATTAGCATAATTCTTTTCGTTTTTCTGATTTATTTTAGTTTTATTAGTACTTTTAATTTCACTTTTCTTAAAGATATATTTCTATTTCTAGCAAATTTGTATCTTTATATTAATTTTCTTAATTATTTAAGCTCCTTTATAACTAAGAAATATTTTCTAAAGAAGGTAAGATATCTAGTGGAGATAATTACTTTTTCCTTTCTCTTACTAGAAATTTTATTAGGAAGATTCTTATCCTTTAGTCTTTTTCCCAATACTAATGTCTTTAGCACTATTGTTCTTATTCTTCTAAATCTTTTGACCATCAGAATTGTAAAAAAGAACGGTTACTAG
Organism: uncultured Bacilli bacterium; assembly: GCA_934098445.1. Taxonomy (GTDB): domain Bacteria; phylum Bacillota_I; class Bacilli_A; order RF39; family UBA660; genus CAG-605. The sequence goes on along the minus strand of CAKOOW010000028.1, from coordinate 882 downwards.
TTGCCAAAATAAGCATTAATATTTATAATAGAAGGCATTGTGAAAGAAGAAGATTTATGGCAACAATAAGCACAGATATAACAAATATTCCTTTAAGAAAAATTTTTCGAACGGTTGATGATGATACTTTTAAGACGGCTTTGGTTAGTCTAAGTAAGAAAGAATTAACTCTTTTAAAAAGAATATATGGTAAAACTTATGAAGAGTTAAATGTCATTCCTTTAAATACCGAAGAAACTAAAGAGTTACTAGCACTATTAAACACGAAAATGCCGGAGAAATTCCGGATGATTTCGGAGTATAAACAAAAAGAGAAACAAAAAAAAGCTCAGGATGATTACTTTACTTTAGCAAGAAAAGCTAAGGGGTATGACCCCAGACTTTGGGAGTTGCTTTCTGATTTTTTAAATAGTGAAACCTATCAAGAAATGCTACGTCTTTTAGAGCCTAAAGAAATTATTATTTTTGCCTTGCGTTATGGCATTATTAAAAGTCAATATGATACCAAAAGTATTGCCTATCTTTTAAGTACGGATGAAAAGTTTATTACTAACACTTTAAAGCTTATTCATACTAAATTAGGGCTAAAAAATATTTAAATCAAATAAAAAGCCTGAAAAATAGGGAAGAAACTTGCGTATACCAAATAAAAGTAATATAATTATTTTATTGTCAAGGAAGGATTATGTATGATAGATATTAAATTAATTAGAGAAAATAGAGAACTTGTTAAAGAAAATATAAAAAAGAAATTTCAAGATGAAAAATTACCTCTAGTCGATGAAGTTTATGATTTTGATATTAAAGTTCGTGAAACTCAAACCAAAAAAGATGGTTTAAAAGCCCAAAAGAATAAGTTGAGTGGTGAAATTGGTCTTTTGA
>CAKOOW010000027.1 GCA_934098445.1 uncultured Bacilli bacterium | reverse complement strand
ACTAATTCTTTAACTTCAAGAATAGTCATTTCTTTTAAACCTTCGATAAATTCTTCTTTAGTAAATTTTGCCATTTTTTCTTTCCTTTCTTAACAAACTATTTTTCTAATTGTTCTGAGTATAAGTTCAATGCGATAGATAAATCTCTAACATATTGAATCATACCACCAGCAAGTTGTGTTAACAAGCCTTCACGAGATGGAATACTTGCATATTCATTAATCGTTTCCAGACTAGCAACATTACCACTAATGATACCTACTCTAATAGTGGCTTTTTCATGTTCTTTAGCAAATTTGCTTAGAACTTTGATTGGCTCTAGTAAAGATTCACCAAATACAATTGCATTAGGTCCTTCTAAGAATGAATCTTCTATATTAATAGATAAATCATTTAAAGCACGTTTAACAAGAGTATTCTTATAAATTTTTACTTCGCCGTTAGCATCTTTTAGATTTCTTCTTAATTCAGTAAATTCAGCAACTGTTAATCCTTGATAAGAGAAAATAATTACAGACTCAGAAGCCTTAACTTTATCACTTATTTCAGATACAACTGCAGATTTTGCTTCAAGAATTTTCTTACTTGCCATAGTTTTTTCCTTTCTATAAATTTTATATAAAAAAGCTTTCCAATCAGGAAAGGATAAAGATTTTACTCTTTAATTTCCCTCGGTAAGATTTATTTTTGCACTTACTGTCTTTGGTATTTAAGGCTTTTTTAACTTATTTAATAATTAGATTCCAAATGAATTTTTATCTAATTTAATTCCAGGTCCCATTGTAGATGCTACAGAAATATTTTCGATGTAGTTTCCTTTAACAGTAGATGGTTTAACTTTAACAATTGTATTATATACATATGTTAAATTTTCTAGTAATTGTTCTTCAGTAAATGAAACTTTACCAATAATTGTATGAACATTTCCAAATGAATCTGTCTTATAAGATACCATACCTTTTTTGATATCTTCAACAGCTTTAGCCGTATTCATAGTAACAGTACCAGTCTTAGGGTTTGGCATTAAACCTTTAGGTCCTAAAACACGACCAATTCTACCAAGTTGAGCCATCATATCAGGAGTAGCAACAATAACATCAAAATCAAACCAATTTTCGTTTTGAATTTTTTCAATCATATCTGTATCTCCAACATAGTCAGCACCAGCATTCTTAGCAGCATTAGCAGCTTCACCTTTAGCAATAACTAAAACCTTTTTAGTCTTACCAGTACCATTAGGAAGTACAAATGAACCTCTTAATTGTTGATCAGCTTTTTTAGTATCTAAATTTAGCTTAATGGCAACTTCTACAGTACTATCAAATTTAGTAGTAGCAGTTTCTTTAACTAGTTTTATAGCTTCTTCTTTAGAATATAATGTGTTTTTATCTACTTTTTTAGAAGCTTCCACATACTTTTTGCCTTTTTTCATACTAATTTCCTTTCTAATTGTGGTTTATTAGCGGAATGGAATTTATTTATTTGTAATTACTTTTCTTCTGATTCTTCAGATTCTTTTGCTTTATCGTTAATTACTTCAACTTCACTCATAGTTGCATTCTTATTAGCTTCTTCAGCAGCCTCTAATTCAGCTTCACGCTTTGCAGCTTCAGCTTCTTCTAAAGCAGCTTCTTTTCCTTGTTCAGCTAGTTCTTTATCATTTAAGCCTTTAATAGCAACGCCCATATTACGAGCAGTACCTTCAACGATATTCATAGCAGCTTCTAAAGTATAGCAGTTTAAATCAGGTAACTTAGTTTCAGCAATTTCCTTTAATTGATCAACAGTTAAAGTTGCAACTACTTCATTAGCACCCTTTGTACTACCTTTTTGAATCTTAGCAGCTTTCTTAATTAAGAATGGAGCTGGTGGAGTTTTTAGAACAAAATCAAATGATCTATCATCATAGATAGTGATAACACATGGAAGAACATCTCCCATTTTATCTCTTGATGCATCATTAAACTTTGAACAAAAATCTTGTAAATTGATTCCTGCTGGTCCTAACACAGTACCTACTGGAGGAGCTGGTGTTGCTTTACCGGCTGGAATTTGTAATTTAATTCTTTTTACGATTTCTTTTGCCACGAAAAACACCTCCTATAAAATATTTGACGCGTAAGTGGTATGGGCATTCCGCACTCCCCTCCACTTGATGCCTTACATATTAATTCAATAATGAATTTGTAATATATGTAATCGATAATGATACTACCATAGTAATTAGAAAAAATCAAGCACAAAATCATCAATTTTTGCTAAAAATCCCCTTCTAATTTTAATACTAAGAATAATAAACTAATCGCCACTCGGTATTATAAAACTTTATTACTTAATATTAAAAAAGAACAACCAAAAGGTTATCCTAATTCTAACTAATTTTGCTTACTTGGTTAAGTTCAACTTCAACAGGAGTTTCTTGACCGAATAAATCAATCAAAACATTTAAACGATTATTTTCTAAGTCGATGGTATCTACACTACCCATCATACCCTTAAACGGACCGTCAACAATATTAACTTTATCCCCAACCGCAAGTTCTGATGTAGCATCAATTCTTGACATTCCCATATCCGCTAATATACGGTCAATTTCTTGAGGCAACAAAGGAGTTGGTTTAGCCCCCTTACCACTGGAACCAATGAACCCAGTTACACCTGGAGTATTTCTAACGATGTACCAAGACTCATCAGACATCTTCATTTCCACTAAAATATAACCAGGAAACATCTTCTTTTGTTTTTCTTTTTTTACCCCATTTTTTACTTCAACTTCTGTAGTCTCGGGAATAACAATTCTAAAGATATTATCTTGTAAACCCATTGATTCTATTTTAGATTCTAATTTTTCTTTTACTTTATATTCATGTCCACTATAAGTGTTAACAACATACCATTCTTTTTCCATTAAACTAATGCCCCCTTAATTAATGATAAAATTAAATTTAAAAGAGAAAAATAACCTGCCAATACTAAGCAAAACACTATAGTTGCACAAGTATACTTAAGAATATCCTTAATTTTTGGCCAACTAACTTTCTTCAATTCAAATTTTACAGCACTTAAATATGAATCTTTATTTGTTTTCTTTTCTTTTTTTGTCATAACTTAACCTCATACTATTTATTACTCAAATAGTAAAAATTCTTTCTTCCTTTATCTGATAATTTATTGTCAACTGATCAGATTTTTTACTTGAAATTTATTTTCAAATATAACTTTAAGTTATAGATTTAATATAAATTTCTAAAATAAAAACGCCAATCAGCGCACCACAGTTAAAATATACTATAAACAATGTAAAAATGCAAGTACTTTCCATTAACTTTTTCACTTATAATTGGCGTTAAATCCTAGTATAACCCTTTTTTTAATATATCTTTACATTTTCTTCTAATTCGCTGAACAGTATTACTAACATTACTTAAACTCATTTTTAAAATTGATGCTACTTCTGGCTTAGTATAGCCATAAATCAAAAGTTGAAATACTTCCCCTTCACTAGGTGTCAGTATATTAAGACATTGAGTTGTAACATTTTCAATATTTTCTCTAGAAGTAATATTATTCAAAGGATTATTTTTATTATCATCACCAATCAATTCTTGTAAAGACATCTTATATTTATCATCATAAATATAATCAATTGATAATGAATCTTTAATAATTTTACTTTTCTGCGTACCACCTTTTTTTAAAACATCTCTAATTCTTCTTTCAACGCACATTGTTATAAAAGTTGGTAAACCAGTGTTCTTAGCTTCATCATATTTTGCTAAAGCATCAGCAAACCCCAACAAAGCTTCTTGATAAAAATCTTTATACTCTAGTCCTAACTTATGACAATAAGGAACATATTTTTTTACTATCAGTGCAATGATATAATGATACTTCTCATACAAAATATCTTTAGCATCTTCATTTTCTTCTCCTAATAAATATAATAATTCATTGTCATTTGTAACTTCATATTCATTATAATTACTTTTCATTAACGAAATACAATGTCATAAATAAGAATAGCCGCTGCCACCGATGCATTTAAACTATTGACATGTCCTTTCATAGGTAAGGAAACAATCTCGTCACAATTTTCTCTAACTAATCTTGATAAACCATTGCCTTCACTACCAACTATTAATAAAACCTTATCACTATAATCACAAGTCTTACTAGAAACGCCATCAGCTTCAGCCCCATAAACAAAGAAACCATTATCTTTAAAATCATTCATAACTTTGACTAAATTATTAACTCTAGCAACTTTAACATATTCTAAAGCTCCCGTTGAAGTCTTCATAACTGTCTCATTAATATCAACGCTACGATCTTTAGGGATAATTATAGATTTAACGCCAGCTGCTTCACAAGTACGAATAATCGCCCCAAAATTATGAGGATCTTCTAAATGATCTAAAACAACCACTAAAGAATCATTATACATCGTTTTGTAATCAGTATAAGTATAATCATCAATAATAGCCATTATTCCCTGATGATTGCCCTTAACCATTCTATCCATTGCCTCTTTAGAAACCGATTCAAATTGAATCTTATTCTCTCTAATTGACTTCATAATACGCTCATCTTTCATATTACTAGTAATATAAAGCTTTTTTACTTTTTTAGGATTAGATAAAACTTCATTTAAAACATTTTTACCATAAACTTTCATACTTAAAAACTTCCTCCATAATTTCCTTAATTCGACTTTCTTTTTCATTATAATATAAATATCCAAACAAACATTCAAACCCAGTAGCAAGCCGATAGGTTACAATATCCGCATGTTTAGCCTTACTACCGTGAGCATTTCTGCCCCATTTAATAATCTCTTCCTCTTCTGAGGTTAAAAAGCCAAATTCACTTAATTTTTCATAGATTTTCCGCTGACTAACCGCACTTACATATTTAAGACTTTCTTTTTGAAGCTCTTTTAATTTACAAATATTTTTACTTATCAAAAATCTTCTTACATAAAACTCATAAATACAATCGCCAAGATAAGCATAGATTAAAGGACTTTTCATTTCACATCACGCCCCAAATATTACCACATATTTTTTTAAAAGTAAAACCATTTTCATAAATTTTTAATTTTAATTTTTTAAAGATGTTGTAACATTCAAGGCTGCTTCGGCACCACTAGCCATTGCCATTATTATCTGATAATATTCCCTTTTAATACTATCACCAACAGCATATAAACCATTAACTTTAGTTTCATAATTTTTATCAACAATAATATAGCCATTATTGTCAAAGATATCAAAGTTCTTTAAATAAGATATATTAGGTTCATAACCGATATAAATAAATAAACCGGTTACCTTTAATTCTTCCTTATCATTTAAAATTACACTCTCTAATTTCTCATTACCATTTAACTTTGTTACCTTTGTATTATAAATAATTTCCACATTTTTATATAGTTTCAACTTATTCTCAAGCTCTTTTTCTACGTGTAAAGAGTCTTTTCTAACTATCATATATATTTTATATGCAAATTTAGCTAAATACATTGTCTCCTGAACCGCCGAACGACCAGAACCCACTACCGCTATTGTTTGATTCTTAAAGAAAGCCCCATCACAAACCGCACAGTAACTAAGACCTCTTCCTAAAAATTTTTCTTCATTAACTAAGCCTAGTTTCTTAGCCTTACGCCCACTAGCAATAATTATTTTCTTCGTTTGATAATCTTCTTTTTCCCCCTTAATCTCAAAAACTTCATTCTTCTTTTCTATACTTAATACTCCATCTAATTTATACTCTATTTCTAAACTATTTAAATGTTCATAAAGTTTATAAGAAAAATCAGTACCACTAATACCATACATTCCCGGATAATTATCAATTCTATCAATATAATTAATAATCCCCCCTGGCATATTTTTTTCTAAGCATAATACTTTTAATCCACTTCTTTTAGCATAGATAGCCGCACAAACCCCAGCTGGACCTAAACCTACTATTATTAAATCATACATCCAAAATCACCTAAAATCTAATGTCTTTTTCTTCTTCTTTATTATATAAAGATTCGTTTTTGTCTTTACGACTATTAATCATTAGCCAGAAAAGTCCAATTATAAACATCAAAGCCGAAACAATTTGAGCCACTTTAAAACTACCAAACATCAAAGAATCAGTACGTTTACCTTCAATAAAGAAACGACCAATCCCATACCACATTAAATAAGTAGCACTTAAAGTTCCAATTTTAGTTTTCTTACTTTTCCTAATTATAAGCATAATTATAAACCCTAATATACACCATTCTGATTCATATAAGAACGTTGGTTCATAATAAACACCATTAATATTCATTCCATTAATGATAAATTGTGGAATAAATTTCCTCTGTAACGCTAAAAGAGTAGTCGCCGGACCATGAGCTTCCCCATTAAAGAAGTTTCCCCAACGCCCAATTGCTTGAGCTAATAATAAAGAAGGGCAAACAAAATCTAAAACTCTTGCTAAAGAAACATCGTATTTCTTACAATACAAACCCATCGTAATTAAACCAGCAATTAAGCCACCATGAATAGCAAGTCCGCCTTCCCAAATGTATAATGCCGAAATTGGATTACTAGCATAAACACTCCAATTAAAAATAACATAGTAAAGTCGCGCCCCGATTATTCCAAATATAAGCGCATAGAAAAACATATTAAAAAGAAAGTCCGTATTAAATTTTAATCTCTTAGCTTCTTTTTCAGCAATCACATAGCCAAGTATTACTCCCAATAAAATTAATACCGAATACCATCTTATTTCAAAATTTCCAATTGTAAAAAGTACTGGATTCATCTTTATTCCTCTTTTCTTCTCCTTGATTATATCAAAAACATATCCGTTTTACTAGAAACATTTTTCCAAGGCGATTTAAGTATAGCACATTAATTTTCTAAAGTGGTCGCCTAAAAAGCGACAATTACATTTTTTGGAAATTTTCTTAAAAATTTTTCCATCTTTTAAAAATGTATCAGTCTCTTTATACCTGTTGATAACCTGTGGATTACTATCATTTATTGAAAATTTAATAAACTTATTTTCTAACACACTCCCATTTAAAGTCTCTAAATTAACCTTACAATGGGCATTCCAATCACAAGTATTAACCTTACTCTTTAGACTATCTTCTCGGCAAAACCAATAAAACAAAAGAAAGATAAATACTTACTACTCATCTTCCTTATCTATATGAAAATTTAACATTTCTTTAACAACATCAGTATATAAATCTTATTCATATTAATCATTATTTCTTTAGACTGATTATGTGAAAACAACTAGTTTTTTACTGTCATTACGAAAAAGTCGAAACTTGATTACGAAAAAGTCGAAACTTGATTACGAAAAAGTTGAGACTTGATTACGAAAAAGTCAGACCCTGATTACGAAAAAGTCAGAAATATCAATCAAACATATCTATTTTCTTATAATAACTAACATTTATTTTTATTTATTATGTAATATGAGTATAATTTATATTTTTTATACACGATACTTATCATCTAAATATTTTTTTAAATATTGACCCGTATAAGACTTAGGATTTTCAGCCACTTCTTCAGGAGTACCAGTACACACTATCTCACCACCACAAGCGCCACCTTCTGGACCTAAGTCAATAATATAGTCAGCTACTTTTATAACATCTAAATTATGTTCAATAACAACAACAGTATCACCATTATCTACAATTCTTTGTAAAATAACTAATAATTTCTTAATATCATCAATATGAAGTCCGGTAGTTGGTTCATCTAAGATAAATAAACTCTTACCAGTTGGTTTCTTTTGTAATTCTTTGGCAAGCTTTACTCGACCAGCCTCACCACCAGATAAAGTGGGAGCTCCTTGACCTAATTCAACATAAGACAAACCCACATCCATCATAATATCTAAAGTACTCTTAATCTTAGGAACATTGCTAAAGAACTCTTGAGCTTCTTCCACACGCATTTTCAAAATATCAGCAATATTCTTGCCCTTATAAGTAATACTTAAAGTATCTTTATTATACCTCGTACCATGACAAACTTCACAAGGAACATAAACATCAGGTAAGAAATGCATTTCTATTTTCTTAACCCCATCACCATAACAAGCCTCACAACGACCACCTTTAACATTAAATGAGAATCTTCCTTTATCAAAACCTCGAATCTTAGCTTCTTTGGTTTGTGCCAGTAAATCTCTGATATCATCAAATAAACCTACATAAGTAGCAGGATTACTTCTAGGAGTTCTGCCAATCGGATCTTGCGATATCTGAACGACTTTATCAATCTCATTAATTCCCTTTATTTTTTTACACTTACCAGGAAAAACTTTCGATTTAGGATAAATATTCTTAAAGACTGACTTATAAAGAATTTCATTAACTAGTGAACTCTTACCTGAACCAGATACCCCTGTTACACAAACAAACTTTCCTAACGGAATTTTAACATCAATATCCTTTAAATTATGTTCCGTTGCCCCCTTAATCTCTAAGAACTTACCATTACCTTTTCTTCTTACTTTAGGAACGGGAATAAAATATTCTCCAGACAAATATTTACCAGTTAAAGAGTTCGGATTTTTCATAACTTCTTCAGGTGTCCCCGCAGCCATCACTCGGCCTCCCTCTTTACCAGCTTTCGGTCCAATATCTACCAAGTAATCGGCAGCCAGCATCGTATCACTATCATGTTCAACAACTACTAAAGTATTACCAAGGCTAACCATCTCTTTTAAGGATCTAATTAACTTATCATTATCTCTTTGATGCAACCCAATACTAGGTTCATCTAAGACATATAAAACCCCACTTAAACGACTCCCAATCTGGGTAGCTAATCTAATTCTTTGTAATTCCCCCCCCGACAAAGTTCCAGCCATTCTATCAAGAGTTAAATAATCTAACCCTACATTCTTTAAGAACTCTAATCTATTAAGAATTTCTTTTATAATTAACTTACTAATCTCTTGTTGTTCTGTAGAAAGCTTTAAATTTCTAATAAATTCTAATAAGTCTCCAACACTCATCTGCGTCATTTGATAAATATTCTTCTTATTAATTAATACATTTAAAATACCTTCTTTAAGACGAGCCCCCTGACAAACTGGACAAGTTAACTCCATCATATAATTATCTAACCATTCTCTAATCCAACTACTAGAAGTCTCTATATATCTTCTTTCTAAATTAGTAATAATACCCTCATAATAATCCGTCGTAAAACGTTTATTCCCATTCTTAGCCGTATATTCAAACTTTAATGGTTCATCACTACCATACAAAAGAATTTGCTTTTCTTTTTTCGTTAACTCTTTATAAGGTTTATTCATATCAATATGATAATAATCACAAGCTGTCTTAACATTCGTATAGAAGATATTGGTATCATCTTTTAAAGTCTGAATAGCGCCCTCATTAATAGAAAGACTCTTATCAGGAACTAGTAAATCTTCACTAATTGCCGTCTTAAAACCTAACCCTTTACACTCTGGACAAGCCCCAAAAGGAGCATTAAAAGAAAACATATTAGGTTCTAAATCAGGTAAAGAATAATTACATTCAATACAAGCAAATTTCTCACTCCAAAGAATTTCTTCCCCATCAATAATATGGATTAAAACCATCCCATCAGCTAATTTAGTTGCCGTCTCAATAGCCTCAAAAACTCTCGACCTCTCTTCTTTAGAAAGGACAATTCTATCAACAATAACTTCAATAGTATCCTTAACATTTTTTTCTAAAGTAATTTCTTCATCTAAACTATAAACAGTCCCATTAACTCTTACTCTTGAATATCCTTCTTTTCTTAAATCATCTAGAATATCTTTATGAGTTCCTTTTTCATTTCTAACGATAGGAGCCATAATCTCCAGTTTTGTTCCCTCAGCCATATTCATAACTTTATTAGTCATCTCTTCAATACTTTGATGTACTATTGGTGTATGATGATTAGGACAATAAGGAGTACCAATACGAGCATATAACAACTTCAAATAATCATATATTTCCGTAACGGTTCCTACCGTACTACGAGGATTATTATTAGTAGTTTTCTGATCAATAGCAATACTAGGACTCAAACCCTCTATCGAATCAACATCCGGCTTTTCACTACCTCCCAAAAACTGTCTCGCATAACTAGATAAACTCTCTACAAATCTTCTTTGTCCCTCAGCATATATCGTATCAAAAGCTAATGAACTTTTCCCGGAACCAGACACCCCAGTCATAACAATTAAAGAATTCTTTGGTAAATCTAAATCAATATTCTTTAAATTATTCTCTCTAGCCCCTCTAATAATTATCTTATCATTTTTCATCTAATCACCCAACTTCGTTATTATTCTATCATAGAAATTACAATGTCGACATAATTCTTCACATTTCTTTTGATTTTTAAACCCTTCTACCATCTTTATAACTTTCTCACTCTTTAAAATATCCCCTAACTCATCTTGATAAATATTTCCTAGTCTTAAAGACCCATTATAATCTAGGCAACAAGGAACTATATCTCCATTAACTAAGACTCCTATATGACTCCTAAGTCCCAGACAAGAACCATCTTCATTATAATAATCATTTCCTAAATCTGGCCAAATAAAAGGAATATCCTTATCTAAATAAATATTATCACTTATCTTATTATTATCTTTAAGACTAACTCCATAATAGTTTTCTATTTTCTCTAAAACTTTATTCATCTTCACTTGTTCATTCCATATTCTAAAGACAATAATTGTTCCTTCATTTCTTAACTTATCAACACTCTTAAATATAGTCTCTAAATATCCATCAATTTCCTCATTACTTCTAAGAGCTTGTAAAGAAATATTAACTCTCCGGATATTCTTATTATTCTCAATTTTCTTAATTAAATACCCATTAGTCGTAATATTTACCTTGTATTTTAGACTAGCCATATCAATAAGTTCATTAATCTTACTATGTACTAAAGGTTCTCCCATCAAATGAAAATATAAATTATCGGTATAACCCTCTAACTTATCTAAGATAGTCTTAAAGTTTTCTAAAGTTATCTCGTATTTAGGTCTTTTATTTCCCGGACAGAAACTACACTTCAGATTACATATATTCGTAATTTCTACATATATCTTCTTAAATCTTTTCTTCATAAATACCCCAGCTCCCGGTTATTGTAACATATTCTTTATCTTATTTGAAAAAAACTTCTTTAAGTCTTGCTTTTCTTTAAAATTTTCCTTATCATACTATATACTTAAGATAATATACTTCTAAGAATATTTTCATTATTATATATAGGATATTTTTTCTTCTTCTGCTATAAAATATCTCAATCAATTTTATTTTTCGGTAATTTGTAGGAAATTTGTTCGGTGATTTGTAGATTTTTTGTTCGGCATTTTGTGGATTTTTGGCTTTTTTAAGAACCATCATCAAATTTTCAAGACATAAAAATTTGCTAAAAAAGTGTTATTATTCACGTTTACAATTAATGATAATTCTATTATAATATAGATAGAAATGGTAGGATAATTATGAATAATATTAAAAAAATAAGAATAAAAAGAAAAATAACTCAAGTTGACTTAGCCAAAGTTATTAATGTCAAACAAGAAACAATCAGTGCCTATGAATCAGGTAAAGCCCAACCTAGTTGTGATGCCTTAATTAAAATTGCTGATTATTTAAACACCTCTTGTGACTACTTACTAGGTCGTATTGAAGATGACTCTCCTCTTACTGGTTATAATATTAAGAGTATGAATCCCAAAACTTATAAAATGATTAATAACTTCTTAATGTTAAAAGACCGTGAAAAAGATGAATGTCTATGGTATAGTGAAGCTATTAGAAAAAGAGATCTTAACCAATGATTTTTAAGTGCCCTAGTTGTGGCTGTAAAAATGAATTAAACTCTACAGGTAAATGCGAAGCCTGCACTTTACCAATTCCAGAAATGCAAGATTTCTTAAGTATTGATAACTATCTAGATGAATTACTATCAAATTCTTCTATTGAACTTACCTCTCGCCTAATTCATCTTTATTTTTCTGATTTAGAAAATCCTAAATTAACCAAAATTAAAGAAAAATTTCATCTAAAAGATTTAATTAAAGAATTCAGCGCTAAATTCTACATTGATGTTGATAATAACAAGTTAGGCCAAACTAACAAAGAAGTTATTAATGCCCTAATTAAATATGATGCCAAAATGTCTGAAATAATTGAACTTTTCAATAATAGAATGTTTTATATAATTCTTAATGCCAAAAAAGATTATTGGGGCTATGATAACTATTTAAGAATAATTAAAATCTACGCAAAAAATTTAAGTCTTAAAACGGGAATATCAGATATCGAATTTCACTTTCCACTTTTACCAGAGCAAGAAGATACAATTAATTTAGGTTACAGCAAAGGTATATGCACCATAGACCTTAATAAAGATTTCTTAGAAAAAATTTATAATGATCAAATGACTGTTCTTTACTTGATATTTGTAATTACTCATGAATTAGTTCATACAAGAATTACTTATGAACTTAAAAACGGATTTCTAAATCACAATTTAAAATATCTGATGGAATATTGTATTGGTCGAGCATGTCGTTCTTTATCCGAAAAATATGGTTATCAAGAAATATATAAGAAAGATAATTATAAAATAAATTATGAAGAAATAACTGCTAATATGAGTGCGGATAACTTGGTTAAAGAATTAACAAAAGATTTTCAAGATCTAGTGTCGAAAAAAGACATTACAAAATATAGTATCGAAACAAAAGAAGAAATGATTCAAGCCCAAATGAGCTACTATAATATCGACTTTACAACCGGTTCAATAATATATACAGATAATTTTCCATTCGAAAAGTTACCTAACAGTCAAAAATTTTTAGCTAAAAAAAACCAAAATGATCCTGTAGAAGCTATGCGTAACCATGAGTTACTAGATATTCTTATCGAAAGTAATAGTCAAATACTAGAACAACCAGAGTTTCAACTATTAAATCTTATCTATCTAAATGATAATGGTACCGTTAGAAGAAAAACTATCCCCGAGTTAGAAAACGATATCAATAAGACAAGTAATCCTTATCTAAAAGAATACTTAACTACGCAAATAAAATATTTAAAAGATAAAGAACCCCAACCTAAGAGATAGAAAAAATCTATCTTTTTTTGATAGACTAATTAAGTAAAATAATTGAAATATTTAAAATTCCAGCAATAAGTAACCACAAAATATAAGGTATCTGTAAGTAAGCTGCTAAAGGTTTTAACTTATAAAACTTTACAATCATAATTGCTACTAAGACAATTAGAAGAAGTAACCATAAAAGCGCAAAAGTTAACCATCCAAGTCGAAAGAAAAATAACGACCACAAAGTATTAACAAGTAACTGAGCTAAGTAAAAGAAACAAGCTCTTTTCTTAAACTTTCTATCGGTCTTATTACAACATATTAAGTATGATGATATTCCCATTAATATATAAAGAATAGTCCATACTATTGGAAACACTAGAGGAGGAGGAGTAAAAAATGGTTTCTTTAGAGTTTTAAAACTACTCATATTACCACCTAATAAAGAGCCTAAGAATCCCGCTGCTAACGCAAAGCCAATAAACAAGAATAACATCTTATAATTAACTTTTTCTTGATTTAAACTATTATTTTTCCTATTTTCCATAAATTTCACCATTATTAGTATATACAAAATTCTCAAAATTATTTATAATAACACTGTGATTTTTATGGAAACGACAATATTTTTAGATATTGACGGTGTTCTAAATGATTATAATACCACCGTCTATAATAATCGTAATGATATCTTAGGAAAATATAATATTAGCTTAGAAAAGCTTAATCTTTTAAAACAATTGATTAAAGAAATCAATGGAAAAGTAGTATTTATTTCTGCCCTACGTTATGATGAAGATTTTCTTGAACTAGCTTATACTCTAACAGAAATGGATATTCAAATTGATGGCAGAACTCCTAGGATAAATGGTAATAAAAGTCTAGAGATATTATCTTATCTAACTGAGCATAATATTTCCAATTACTTAATTCTAGAAGATGACGAACTACTAAATATCCCTGAAATTCAAGAGCATTTAATTGAAACTCCAACTGATGATGGTCTACAAAATTATCTAGTCGAAGAAGCTATTACCCTAGTTAAAAAAAATAATAGAAAAAGACTAATCCTTAAGAAATAATTATCTTTTAACCTTTCTCTCTTGAATATGATAAATAATCTTTAGAGATAACTTAGTTGGAATAAATCTATTAAAGAATAAACCTAGTCTTACTGATAAACCTGGTACTATAATCAATTTATTCTTTAGAGTCTTGTCAATAGCATACTTAGCTACTTGATAAGACTTTTTTTCTTCAATATTAAACTTTCCTCCTGCTACTTTATTAAACTCTGTTGCTACTGGTCCCGGACATAAACAAGATATCTTGACATTACTTTTCTGATGTCTTAATTCCTCATAAATAGCTAAACTAAACTTTAAAACATAATTCTTCGTTGCATAATAAGTATTAAGACGAGGTCCTGCCAGAAATCCCGCTGATGAAGCCACATTAAGGATCTGTCCCTTATCCTTCTTATAAAAGTCTTTTAAGAATAACTTCGTCAGAATATGCACAGCCTTAACATTAAGATTAATCATTTCTAATTCTCTAGTTAAACTAGTCTCGGTTGTTAATCCAAATAATCCAAAACCAGCATTATTAATCAGTAAATCAATATCTTTATCTTTAGTCATCTCATATAATTTATAACAATTCTCTTCAACTCCTAAGTCTAAAGAAATAATCTCTACCGAAGTCTTTAAATC
>CAKOOW010000026.1 GCA_934098445.1 uncultured Bacilli bacterium | reverse complement strand
GTATATAGTATCTTACTTCATACTATAGAAAAAAGCAATAAGTATTTGCCATTTTAAAAAAAGAATTTTTTAAGCACAGTATTAAATTAAGAAAAGGAGAAAGTAAGACTAAATGATTTTACTGCTTTTTTAGTTATCAGAAAGTGGAAAATCATACGAAATTTAGCATTTTGGGTAAATTTTTAGTAATTTAAGTCATTAAGAAACTATAATAATACTAAGAAGAGAGTAAATCTAAGATGATTTATTCTTTTTTAAATTCTATTACATATATATTAGTAGTGATGAGATGAAAAATTTTATTCTTTATTATTATAATATTCAAGTGACTTCTTTTTTTAGTCAAGATACCTATTTTTATCTTGAGACTAAGGATGATATCTATTACTTTTGTAAAGTTAGAAAATCTGAAGAAGAATTAACTACTATTTACGAAACTTTAGTAAATACTAACTATCATATACTTATTAAATCTAAAGACAATCATTATCTTGTCGAATATAATAAAGAATCTTATTGTCTTTTAAAGATTAATTGTCTTCTAAATGATAAGATAACTTTCCAAGAAATAATTTCTAAAAGAATCCCTTTTACTAATCGTACCCATCTTAACTGGAGTCTTATTTGGCAAGAGAAAATTGATTATCTAGAAGAACAAGCCTCATCCTTTAGAGTAGGAAAAGATTCTTTAATTAAAAGTTTTTCTTATTTTGCCTCATTAGGAGAGAATGCAATTAGTTATCTTAACTATAATAATTTTAAGAGTAATAATATATCTGTATGTCATTATCGGGTGTATTATCCTAATAAACCAGTTAACTACTATAATAGTCTTAATGTTTTAGGAGACTATGATGTTAGAGATTATGCTGAATATATTAAGAGTGTCTTTTATGAAAATAAGAATTTTGAAGTACTTAATCTGGTAAAGATGATTATTAATAGTAAGAAATATACTAAAGATGATTTAGGACTTTTTTATGCGCGAATGTTATATCCTAGTTATTATTTTGATTGTTTTAGTAAGTATATCTTAGAAGATAAGTTATGTGAAGATGAATTAATGCGTATTTTAGAAAGAGTCGATGAGTATGAAGACTTCTTAAGAGATATATATTATGAGATTAAGAAGACTTACGATATTCCTGAGATTACATGGCTACTAAAAAAGAATAATCCCTAAATAAGATTATTCTCCTCTTTATAAAACAACATTAATGACATCTTTAACTTCTGCTACTTCATCTCGAATTGCATTAAGTAAGACATCCTTAATAGTATAATCAATGGACCCACAAGTCGCACATGCTCCATGAAATTTAACATAGACTATATTATCTTCATATTTAAGATATTCAATGTCGCCCCCATCTGCATTAATATATGGTCTTAACATATTAATTACATTGATGATTTTTTCTTCGTTACTTATTTTTTCTTCCTTATTCATATTTCTTCACCTCTCTTATTAAACTAAATTTTTTGCGTTTAGTAAAGATAATTGTTATAATAATAGTTAGTTTGGAAAGAATGGGATATTTATGTTAAAGACTAATGATGTTATTCATGTTACAGTTACCGGTTTTGCTCCTTATGGAATATTTGTTAAGTATGAAGATTATGTCGGTTTAATTCATATTTCTGAGGTCTCCAAAAAGTTTGTTCGTGATGTATCTTTATACGCTTCAATTGATGAGATTATCTCTGTTAAAGTTTTAGAGGTTGATGAGAAGTTAAAAAGAATCAAATGTTCTTTAAAGAGAATGTATGATAATGATGATAATTATGCTGGTAATTATTTAGAAGAGGGTAGAGGTTTTGCTCCTTTAAAAGAAGCTTTACCTAAGTGGATTAGAGAGTATAATGGAAATAGTAAAAGTTCTTTTAGAAAGTATTAATCTTCAGGACTCTTTTTTTAATTCTTTAAGAAATGATTATCCTGGGTTTAATGATTGGTTCTTAAGAAGAGTATCTTATAGGGACTATGCTTATGTCTCTTATGATGATAATAAACATTTGACTTCTTTTTTTCTATGGAAGGTAGAAGATAAAGATGATTATTTGTCTTTAGGACTAGATAATCCCCATACTAATAAAGTCTTAAAGATATCTTCTTTTAAAGTTATAAATACTGGGAATGGTATTGGTTCTTGGTATTTAGAATTAGCTAAGAAGATAGCTATTCTAAATAAGGTGGAATTTATTTATATTACCGTGTATCCTAAGTATCAGGAGTTTATAGGCTTCTTAAAATATCATAATTTTAAAGAAGTAGGAGTTAAAGGAAGAGAATTAGTCTTAAAAAAATTAGTCTAAAGTTTAGACTAATCCCAAAAATTTTCCATAGTTGTATCATTATCCCAATCTTCTGTTTCTAGAATATTTTTAATATCATCAACAAGACCAGGTATACTTGTAAGATATAAAGTTTCTTTAATATTATTCCATTCTCTTTCGGAAATTAAAATTGCTTTTTCACCCTTACTATTAATAAGAGTGATGGCTTTTTTAGTCTTATTAACTCTTGAAATTAATTTTTTTAAATTATCTTTAGCTTTCACTGTCTTGATTCTTTGCATATTATTTTTCCTTTGCAACTATTATAAGATATATAAATCTTGTGGACACCTTTTTACTACGAGATTTATTATTTTTAGGTATGAAAAAACCCCGTAATTACGGGGGATAATTCATTAAATGGTGCCCAAGGCCGGACTTGAACCGGCACGAGGGTTAAATCTCGCAGGATTTTAAGTCCTGTGCGTCTACCTATTCCGCCACTTGGGCAAGCACCATACGTCTTTTCATAAGACTTTTTAAGTATATCGCATAAAATCTACTTTGACAAGCACTTTTTAAGAAAATATTTACTTTTGTGAGTGTTTTTAGGTATAATAGTACCGAAAGAGAGGAAATATTTAGATGAAAATAGAAGAATATTTAAAGAAGATATATACTATGTTAATCGTCGTATTAGTAATTTCGATAATGAGTTTAATGATTGGTTTAGTAAATTATAGTAATACCAAAGGAACTACTAATAACAGTACAACCAGTAGTAGTAATTCAGTACTTGAGGATTATGATGTATCAATGTTTAATGAAGTAAGTGTTAGTGATATTTTAAAATTCTTAGGAACTAGTAATAAAGAGACTCATATTCTTTATTTAGGAAGAAGTACTTGTAGTGCTTGTGTAGCTTTCTTACCAGGATTACAAGAGACTCAAAAAGAGATGAATTTTACTACCGACTATTTGGATATTACGAAAGTTGACACAAGTAGTGATGACTTTAAGAAATTTAGTAGTTTATTATCAAAAGAAATAACGCAGAATGTTAATGGTACTAGCCAAACAGGTAAAATTAGTGAATTTTATGGTTTGACTCCTATGATTGTGGTTATTAAAAACGGAGAAGCTGTAGATGCTATTGTTGGCTCTTACTCTAAAGAAAATCTACAATCTTTCTTAAAGAATTATCTTGCCTAAAAAAATTTTAAAAAAACCAAAAGTTTTACTTACAAAGAAAAAATATTTGTGGTACACTTGTTAGTGCCAAAAGAAATTTACGCTTACTTAGGCGTTTTTTTCTTGGCTTGAAAGGGTTTATTGATATGAAAAAAGAATTCGATTTAGGTCATGATAAGATTAATAAACTTTTAATAAGTTTTGCTATTCCCTGTGTAATTTCGATGCTTATTAACTCGGTTTATAATATCGTTGACCAAATATTTATTGGCAAAGGGGTAGGGACTTTAGGAA
The DNA here is from genome assembly GCA_934098445.1 of uncultured Bacilli bacterium. Classification (GTDB taxonomy): domain Bacteria; phylum Bacillota_I; class Bacilli_A; order RF39; family UBA660; genus CAG-605. Next base: position 12,142 of record CAKOOW010000026.1, on the reverse strand, counting down.
ACGCTGCTACTAACGTTATCTTCCCATTAGTTATATTAGCTAATGCCATTGCTGGTCTTATTGGCAATGGGGCGGCTGCTAATCTATCCTTAAAACTTGGTGAGAAAAAAGCTGATGAGGCTAAGAAGGCGATTGGTTCTTCGATTACTCTAACCTTTATTATTGCCATTTTATTTTCTGGAGTTGCTTATGTTTTTTTGCCTAAATTAGTTTATATGTTTGGCTGTACAGAAAATGTTTATAGCTATGCTTTAAGTTACGGACAAATCGTTTTACTTGGAGCTCCTTTTATGATTATTTATTCTGTTTTAGCAAGCATTATCCGAGCAGATGGTAATCCAAAGTATTCAATGATTATGCTGGTAGTGGGCGCTATCATTAATATTATTTTAGATCCCGTATTTATCTTTGGCTTTAAGATGGGGGTTTTTGGGGGCGGCCTTGCGACTGTTATTGGTCAGGTTATATCCTTTATAATTGCCATTTGTTATCTTCCTAAACTTAAGAGTGTTAAATTAACTAAAGAAGATTATAAGATTAATAAGAGTGTTAAAAGAACCTTATCTTTAGGACTTTCTTCCTTTATTACACAGGTTACTATTTTAGTCTTATTTGTCTTCATGAATAATATGATGACCAAGTTTGGAGCTAGTAGTATTTATGGAGCTGATATTCCTTTATCAGTTTATGGTGTTATTTCGAAGATTAATAGTCTTTATATTTCTTTTGTCTTAGGAGTTAGTATTGGGGCTCAACCTATTATTGGGTTTAACTATGGAGCTGGTAATCTTTTAAGAGTCAAAGAAACTTTACGAAAAGTCTTAATGATTAACTTTGCTGTGGGAATTATTTTTAACTTAGTATTTATTTTCTTTCCTAGACAAATAGCAGGTGTATTTATAAGTCCTGATGATGCTAGTTACACTTTATTTATGGAATTTGCAACTCTTATGTGTCATAGTTTTCTATTAGTATGTGCTCTTAATGCGATGGAAATGACTACCTCGATTGTTGTTCAGTCTCTAGGAAATGTTTTATTAGCAACTGCTGTATCATTTATTAGACAGATTATATTATTTATACCTTTAGCGCTTCTTTTAAGTCTAGTCTTTAATAAAGGACTAGAAGGTATCTTATATGCAGGATGTCTTGCCGATAGTATAACTTTCGTAATAGCAGGGCTTATCTTTATCAGTGAATATAAAAAACTAGGTACTTATAGTACTAAAGAAAATGAGGAAACTGATACAGTAATTCCTAAGACTTATATGGGTCAAAAGGTTGTAATTACTATTTCCCGTGAGTATGGGTCTGGTGGTCGTTATGTCGGAGAGTTACTAGCTAAGAACTTAGGAATTCCTTTCTATGATAAGAATTTAATTACCTTAAGTGCTAAAGAAAGTGGTTTAGCACCAAAATATGTTAAAGAACAAGAACAGACTTTAGAGGGACCCCAATCTAATGATGATTTACTTTATATTGCCACTACTAAAGTCATTAGAAATTTATATAAACAGGGTTCTTGTGTTATTGTAGGACGTTGTGGTAATTATATCTTAAAAGATAAGAAAGATGTCTTAAAAGTTTATCTATATAGTAGTATGGAAGACAAGATTAACCGGGTTACTAAGTATTATCATATCGAAAAGGATAAAGCTGTAAGTACGATTAATAAGATTAATAAAGAACGTAAGAAACATTACAAATATTATACTAATACTAATCTTGATGATTATAATAACTATGATATTGTTATTGATACTAGTAAGTTTGGAGTCGAAGAAACAGCTAAAATCTTAGAACAAATAATTACTAAAATAAAATAGTTTTAACAAGGATTCTATTAATTAGGATTCCTAGTTAAGACTTTTTTTAATTATTAATTTACAGAAAGTTATTTATTTTCCAAAAAAAATTTACTTAAAGAATAAAGCTTAAAAAAATAATAAAAATTGCGTATTTAGTCTGGACAAATGATTGATATAATGTTATCATCTAACTACAAAAAAGAAAGGAGAATTTAAAAGTCAAGAAAATCTTAAATCTAACAGAGAAAACTTAATTACGACAAAATATTAAAGAGAATAATTATAAACTAAAGATGGTGATTTTATGAAAAAAACTTTATTTACTATTCTTATGGCTATCGTCATCGGCTTTACCTTTGGCTATCTTTTCTTAAGAAAATTTAATACCGATACTCTAATGGAAGTTAGTAGTATTAAAAGTCAATGTTATGCTTTTCAAGTTGGGGTTTATAAAAATAAAGAAAATGCTTACCGGGCTGCTAGTACTTATAAAGGAATTGTTATTCTCGATAATGATTTATACCGGGTGTATATCGCCCTCTTAAAAGATGAAAATCTTCTAAACAGTTTAAAAGAATATTATGATAAAAACGGTATTAGTTACTATTTAAAAGCTATTAATATTTCCAATAAGACTAATAGTATTGTTGATAATTATGAAATCATTCTAAAGAAGACTAGTCTAGATAATTATGGACTAATATTAGAAAATATGTTAAAGGAAGTAGATACTAATGAGTTATAAAATTAAAGAATTACAAGAAGAATTAAAACCCCGTTATAGAGCGAAAACGAAAGGTTTAGAATCTTTATCTGATGAAGACTTATTAAGTCTTATTATTAGGTGTGGTACGAAGAGTAAGAATGTTAAAGAATTAAGTTTAGAAGTCTTACAACAAATAGGATCTTTAGATAACTTTTTAAATATTGATATGAAAGACTTAGAAAGTATTAAAGGTATAGGAGAGGTCTCAGCCCTTAGTATTTTAGCTTCTATTGAACTAGGTAAAAGAATTCTTAAATTTCATAAAGATAAAGTAAAATTAATTAATTCTAAATTAGTCTATGATATGTTTAAGTATGAATTAATTGGTCTTAAACAAGAAGTAGTAATAGGAATCTATTTAGATAATGCTAAACAATTAATATGCTTTAAAGAACTATTTAGAGGTACTGTCAATGAATGTAATATTCATCCCCGAGAAATATTTAAGTATGCTGTATCCTCATCCGCTAGTAGTATTATCTTAGTGCATAATCATCCTTCTGGAAATATAAATCCTAGTATTAAAGATGAAATCTTAACGGAAAAAGTCTCCGAACTTGGTAATAGTATGAATATCCCTCTTATCGACCATATTATCATAGGGAGTAATGGCTATTATAGTCTAATTACTAAGAAGTCTTTTATCGAAGAGTGAACACCTCTTATTAAAAATTAATCACATAATATTAATTAAAGTATAAAAGAAAAAATAATAATCATACTATAAGTGTGATTCCTATGATAAAGAAAATTATTCCTTATTTAACTTTATTTCTCTTCTTACTTCTTAATCCTCTTTTGAGTCTTTTAAGTCCTAATGACTTAGATTATACTAAATATGAAGCTTTATCCTTAGAAAATGCTTCTCTAAAAGAAGAAATAAAAGAACTAAGTAATATCTCTTATACTAATTATAATTATGATATTACGAAAATTCTATTGAAGAATCTTTATAACTCTAATACTTATCTTCTTAAAAGTAAGGGTAAAATTAGTCCTAAAAATCCCGTTATTAATCATCACGGACTAATTGGTATTACTAATACGGATAATACTCTTTTAACTTTAGATAATCTTACTATATCCATAAGAGTAGAGTCATCTACAGGTATTTTTAAACACCAAGAGATAATTTTAAATACTAAAGATATCCCTCGTGATGATATTCCTATTTATACTAGTGGTCTTACGAATTTTCCTCCCAATCTATCTATTGGAACTATAAGCTCTTGTAAGCTTAATGCCTCTCAAGTACATTGTAAAGTTAATCTAAATCCTATCGATACAACTTATGCTTTAATACTAAAGGACTACTCGATATGATTATCATCTATTTAATAATTGATATCTTAATGACTACAACCATCTTTAAGACTACCTTTTATCTTGCTTACTTAAGTAATACTAAACTAAAGATGAATAATATTCTCCTTACCCTTATCTCCTTAATACCCCTTATTTTCTATACCAGAAATATAATCTTTCTTCTAACTATCCCTTTAATCTTAATTCTTAAAAAATATAAATACTTTCATCTCGCTAATATATATCTAAAATACTTAATTAACTATCTCTTATTCTTTAATATTCATATATCGTTAAAGACTTTTATTTATTATCTTTTTAGTCTTTTATTCTTTAAATTTTGTCTAAAAGATAAGAAGATATCATAGACTTTAATGGTGATAACTAATGAGTCCAGAAATTCTAACATATCTTTCTAATAAACATAAACATTCCTATACATATTATATTTCTAATGATGATAATCTTTCTTTTGAAGAATCTTCCTCCATCGAAAAGAAAACTTCCAAAAGATACCATTTAAAACCTGAGATTAGAAAATATCTAAGTAATACTTTAACTAAACTATTACTTAGTATTATCTTTTTACTTTTAAGTATCATTTTAATTAAGAGTAATCAAGATATTAAGAATTTCTATACGGAAGAAGTCTTAACGAAACAACTTAACTTTACAAAATTTAATAATCTATATAATAAATACTTGGGAAATATTCTGCCTGATTATACTATTCCCGAACCTACTAAAACCGTTATGAATAATACATTCTCTTATCTAGACGGTAGTCCCTATTTAAATGGAACTAAAATAACTACGGAAGAAAATTATCTTATACCTACTATTACCAGTGGAATTATTGTCTTCTTAGGAGATAAAGACACATTGGGACCTACTTGTATCATCCAAGGAGTAGATGGAATAGATATCTGGTATTCAAATATTAACTTAGATAATCTAAATCTTTATGATTATATAGATGCTAATACACCTCTAGGACCAACTTTATCTAATTATATGTATTTAACAATTGATAATAATGGAACTTATATTTCTTATGAAACTTATAAGTCTTGATATATCTACTATTCTTATCTATTTTCTTCTCTGTTTAGGAGGTTCTTATAAACAAGTAATCCTAAGTTTTTTAATTATTATTATTCATGAGATGGGACATATTTTCTTCTTAAGAATTTTTAAAGTCTCTATCGATAAAATAACTATCTATCCCTTTGGTGGAGTTATAACTACTCATAAACTAATAAATTATCCTCCTCTAAGAGAATTACTTATTAGTCTAGGAGGTATTATGAATCAGATACTTCTAATACCTATCTTTAAGACTTTATTATCCCTAAGTTATATTAATTCTTATACTTATTATCTCTTTATGAAACTTAATCTTAGTATTTTATTATTTAATCTGTTACCTATATTTCCTTTAGATGGTTATTTAATCTTAAGTAGTATCTTAAATATTTGGATACCTTATTTAAAAAGTAATATCCTAAGTATTATGATATCTCTAGGAAGTTTAATAATATTTATTATAGTTAGTTTTAATCTTAAGATTAATAGTATCTTTGTGATTAGTTTCCTAGTCTATAAGATATATATATATTTAAAAGATTATAAATATTATAAGAATAAATTTATCTTAGAAAGAATTATCTATGATGTTCCTTATCATAAAATAGTTTATAAGTCTTATTATAGTCCTTACTATCTGGGACTTAATAAGTATTATTACTTTAATTATCAAAGTGAAAAGAAGTATCTAAAAAATTATTATCATAATTATATTTAAGATGTTTTTGACTATTAATATTATGTTTAAGTAGTCTTTTTCTTTTCGCTTAATTATGGTACTATTTAATAGTAAGGATTGATATTATGGATGAATTATTTAATATAACTAATTGTTATCAAGATACTAATTATTATTACTTTTTTAGAGCTTTAAATAAAAGAGATATGGCTGGTATTAGGGATAAATCTATTTTAGATGAAGCTGGTCATATCAGGAAAATAGTTACTGACAGTACTTTTTATAATCATAAAGATAGATATAATGAAGAATCAGAACTTACTTTAGAAGAAATGATTAATCATGTTAAAACTCATTATGATAAAGATACCAATTGTATCTCTTTAAGTAGTGATGCTAATGTGTGTTTAACTTATGGTAGAAGTGACTATGAAGATAAGTATGTAATTGTAAAAGTACCAAAAAGAGAACTAGGATATACTACTTTTAATGCCGGTAAGTATATTTATGAAGAGATTTTAAAAAGAGTTAATGCCTATATTGAAGAGCATCAAGCCGATTTAACTGATCTTCAAAAATATTATATAAGTTCTTTAGATAATATAACTACTAAAGAACAATTAGAGAGTCTTAAGAAAACTTTACCAGAAGAATATGTTGATAAGACTAATGATGAATTTCAAAATGGTCTAGATTTTATTAAAAGTAAGCCTTATGAGGGTTATAGCGATACTGAGAATCTAGCTAAAGATAAATTAGTTATGCTTTTAGATGTCCTTGATTTTGAAGTTGTCAAGGGTAAAACTAATCGTTTTGTTATTCAAACGATGGGTTCAGCTTTTTCTTCGCGGGAACTTGAGCATTATAAAGAAGTACCCCAAGAAAAAATTGTGGAAATGCCAACTTCTTTGGTTGAGATAATGGCTCTTATCCAACAAGTACCGGAAACAGAAGAAATTAAGGAAATAAAAAGTTACTTGATTACTCATTTAGATGAAATAAGACAAAGTACGAAAGAAGTAGATTATAGTTATTTTAATCCGGAAAACTTAAACCTAAGTTTAGATAACTTATATAATTTAACTGAAGGTAAAATCTCTTATAAAGAAGCTAAAGAGTTGTATTTAAACTCGATGTATTTAGTAAAAGCAAAGTTAAGAAGTTTTTACTCTGTTAATTTATTAAATCAAATACTTGGTAATAATCCTAAGTATCATAATGCTTTACAAAGTATTTTAGATAATTATTTAGGTATTGAACCCACTATCATGGCTAGAAGTGGTAATCATGCCCTGAAAGTAAGTGATACGGTGGCTTTATATTTACCTAAAAATTATCAAAGTCTTTATGATTATGTTAATAATTTACAAATTCAAGATATGTATAATTTATTTACTAATCCCACAAATGCTTTTAATACCTTGTTTTCTAAATATATAAGTGATAAAGAATTAAAGCCTCAAAATAAAGAAGAATGGTATGCCAATGGTTTAATTGATGCGATTGACTTAGAGTCTTTAAATCTTAAGACTAATTTTAGTAAAAGTCAGAGAGAAAAAATAGTTAATGCCTTAGTAAGTCATAATTTTATGGATTATTATGAGAAGGTAAAAACTTTAAGTGATGATGGTTCGATTGCCACTTCAATGTTTGCCTCTTTAATAGCGAAACGCAAAGAGTTTACTAGTGATTCTAGTATTATCTTAGACCAATTAAAAGATTATATTGGTTATAATAATGTAACAGAATATAAGTTACCGTTAAGAAAACTGCAAAGAACTGCTTATGTTAATACTAATAAAATCTTAGCTAAAAAGAACTTTGCTACCGCAGTTATGCCTACTGGTTCCGGTAAAAGTTTTCTAGCCTTATCGGAAATGTTAGACCGTAAAGATGCTAAAATGCTTTATATTGCTCCCAATGATATAATTTTAAATCAGATTGAAGATTATATTTATGAGTTCTTTGGTTATACGGATTATCATACTTTGTTTCCTAATTTAACTCTAACTACTTATCAAGATTTAAAAGATAAAAAAACTAATAAGTTAAAAGATAAATATAATGATAAATATGATTTTATTATCTTAGATGAACTTCATCGAAGCGGGGCCCCCGAATGGTCAAAGTTTGTTAATGAATTAATGGCAAATCAAGATAAGGAAAAAGTAAAAGTCCTTGGTTTAACTGCTACACCTGAGCGTGACCGTGATGATAAAGATATGGCTGTTTACTGGGCAAGATATTTTGGCTATACCGATGAAGAAATAGAATTAAATAACCATTTAGCCATTAATGAAACTTTAGAATCAGCCATCAAAGCTGGCCTTTTACCTAATCCTAAATTTGTAAATCCTCTTTACGTTTATAAAAGTGATGGCACTTTAGATGAGATGTATGAACGAATATTGGTAATTGATAATCCAGAGAAAAAAGCCAAAGCCTTCTCTAAATATGAACAATTATGCCGAAAAGTTGAACAAAGTAGTGGTATTGAAAAAATTCTTGGCGATAATTTAAGCCCAGATGGTAAATATGTTGTCTTCTTACCGGTTGGTCGCAAAAAAGATGGTACTTATTATAATAGTGAAGATGGCAGTAAAATAAGCAAACAACAGGCTGTTTTGATAATGGAAGATTATACTATTTTAATTAGACAGTATTTATATTCTAATGAGTATATGAAGATACATGGTGATAAGTTATTATCTATCTATAATAAAATCATTGCGAAACAAGAACTATCTAGTGAAGATAAAGACTTCTTAAATAAAGAACAAGATAACATTATGTTACTAGATATGGTTAAAATTAAACACAAACCAGCTGCTTTAAATACTTTCAACAGTACTATGGTAAGTGTGATTGCTAGACACCAAGATTGGGAAAAACTGGATAAAAAAACTCTAAAAGCAAGAATAGAAGCCCAGACTTCTGATATGGTTGATACAAACTCGCTTCTAAGTTACTATAGTAATAGTAAAAATAAAGCCGAATTAGCCGAATTTAATAAAGAAACTAACGGTAAACCAAAGTTGTTATTTGTTATGGATAAATTAAATGAAGGTGCGCACTTAAAAGGCGTCAAAGGGATTGTCTGGTTACGTCCATTAAGTGTTGATTCAAGAATACTATTCTATCAGCAAATAGGCAGATGTATTCATTCTTATCCCGACGGTCATATATTTACCGAAGAAGAACGTCCAATAGTAATGGACTTAGTTAATAACATAAATACCGTTAACTTAAAAAGAAATCAATCGCCAATAAATGATTTAGAAGATTTGAAAATTATTATAGCTTGGATAACTGATAATGGTGGTAAAATTCCCAATAAGAACAGTAGTATTTTAGAAGAAAAGAATTATGGTCTAAAGTTAGATGTAATTTTATATCGCTATATTAAATATTTTAATAATTCTGAAGAATTGGATAGCGTTAAAAGCAGAAGAGTAATTCAAGAAATCTTAAGATTAGGTTCCCAAATCGACTTATGGAATATTAAAATAGATGAGCCAACCAGACAAAGAAAAGAAAAAGAATCAGAAGATGATGAAGAAAAATTCTTACAAGGATTTTTACAAGTCGAAAGTTCCTTCCGTGATTTTGTTGATTCAAAAGAAGAAATAGATGAGTTAGCATCGCCTGAGTCTACTTTCGATAAGATGTTTAATTATTTAAGTATGTTAAAAAATCAAGATGTTGATATAAATAATATTAGTGATGCTGACAAATTAAAGGTAATTGAAACTGACGGTAATTTTACTCTTCGATTAGTGAAAATAAAAACAAAACAAGAAAATGGTAAAACAGTTATTATAAATGAAGAGGAATATAAGGAGTTGGGCTTAATTTGGATAGGACACTATGTCTATGCTTTTAAACAAGGTAAAGCTTATATTGCTTCAAAAAGTCCAGACTTAGATGCTGACCAAATTAGTAGATTAAAGACTTTGCATTTCATTTTTGATTGGGAAGTAGATCCTGTATTGAATCCAAGAAGTTTTGAAGATTATATCTTACTCTTAAAGGAGATGCAAAAGGCTAAAGATAAGACGGGGCATGACATAAATGATATTAGAAGTAAAGAAGTAGTAAGAATAACCAAAATAAATGATGAGTATGAGTTTGAGTATTTTGAAAATAGAAAAAAAGCTGAAGAAACATATGGTAAGACTGTAAAAACAATTGGAATAGGACACATTATTAATTGCTTTAAAAGAGGAAAAAGCAGTAGTAGTCAAAAAAATTTAACTATTGAACAGATAAAACAGTTAAGAGATATTGGCTTGATGGTTGTACCAGAAAACGAAAGAGACCCCATAATTATGCCCAAAAGTTTTGATGACTACCTCTTGCTTTTAAAAGAGATGCAAAACACCAAAGATAAGACAGGCCGTGATATAAATAGTATTAAATTTTCCGAAGTAGTGAGAATAACCAAAATAAATGATGAGTATGAGTTTGAGTATTTTGATAGTAGAGAAGAGGCAAAAAATAAATATGGCGAAGATGTAGAAATAATTGGAATAGGCCAAGTTATTAGTTACTTTAAAAGAGGAAAACTTAGCAGTAGCGGAAAAGATTTAACTGTAGAACAGATAGAAGGGTTAAGAAATATTGGCTTAATGGTTGTACTTAAAAATGAAAGAGACCCTATAATTATGCCCAAAAGTTTTGAAGATTATATCTTACTCTTAAAGGAGATGCAAAAGGCTAAAGATAAGACGGGGCATGACATAAATGATATTAGAAGTAAAGAAGTAGTAAGAATAACCAAAATAAATGATGAGTATGAGTTTGAGTATTTTGAAAATAGAAAAAAAGCTGAAGAAACATATGGTAAGACTGTAAAAACAATTGGAATAGGACACATTATTAATTGCTTTAAAAGAGGAAAAAGCAGTAGTAGTCAAAAAAATTTAACTATTGAACAGATAAAACAGTTAAGAGATATTGGCTTGATGGTTGTACCAGAAAACGAAAGAGACCCCATAATTATGCCCAAAAGTTTTGATGACTACCTCTTGCTTTTAAAAGAGATGCAAAACACCAAAGATAAGACAGGCCGTGACATAAATGATATTAAGCAAGCAGAAATAGTAAGAATAACAAAAATAAATGATGAGTATGAATTTGAATATTTTGACAATAGAGAAAAAGCTAAAGAAACATATGGTGAAAATGTAGACACAATAGGAATAGGATCAGTTATTAATCACTTTAAAAGAGGAAAACTTAGCAGTAGCGGAAAAGATTTAACTGTAGAACAGATAGAAGGGTTAAGAAATATTGGCTTAATGGTTGTACTTGAAAATGAAAGAGACCCTATAACGGAGCCCAAAAGTTTTGATGACTACCTCTTGCTTTTAAAAGAGATGCAAAACACCAAAGATAAGACAGGCCGTGACATAAATGATATTAAGCAAGCAGAAATAGTAAGAATAACCAAAATAAATGATGAGTATGAGTTTGAGTATTTTGCTAATAAAGAAGAAGCAAAAAATAAATATGGTGAAGATGTAGAAACAATTGGACTTGGTAAAAAAATTAATAACTTAAGAAATGGCAAATATTCTATTAGTACATACTTAACCATAGACCAAATGCAAACCTTATTAAGTATAGGCTTTAAATTTAATAAAGGAATAGAAGATAAAATATATAAACAAGAAATATGTATTAAACATAATATTGATTTAAAAATAAATGATAAAATAATTGAAAGAATATCAAAGATAGAATTAATAAGTAAGATTAACTATTTAGAAGCAAGTAACTTAGAACTAGTAGATAATACCGGTAAACTAATAGATATATTTAGTATGAGTAGTATTGATATCAAAGATAACTATGGCATATCTTTAGAGTCTATAATAAATACTTATGGAAAAGGAGTAACAAAAAAATGATATTTGATAAATACTTAAATGATACTTATTTAGATATCTTATATAGTAATTATAATTTAGATTATTTAAAATCAATTGATGAAAATAACTTTATAGAAATATATAATCTCTTAAAGAGTAAAGGCTTCTACTTTATAGAAGATATTATAATTAATTATATAGAGATATTTGAATTAGATAAGAATACCTTAGATAAAGTATTAACTTATCTTAAGACTAAGGCTGGTCCAGATTACGTAAAAAAAATCGGTAAGAATATGACTATCTTAGATAAGATAATAGATACCTGTCTAAATATAGAACTCAAAGAAGAAGACATCTATTAATATAAGGGATTGAGATATCCTAAAGAGCAAGGAAATAAAAAATTGCTAATTACCCTTGCTTTTTTTCTTTATTTATAAGATAATTAAGAAGTATAGATAGTAAGGAGTCGCATATGGAATACACTACAGACTGGATTTTAAAATCCCCAATCGAGGATATACAAGAATATTTAAAAAATGCTACTATCATAGATTTAATTGCCGTCATAGAAAATATTAAGAAAAGAGTAGACTTAGATTACTTATCTTTAATTAAAGTA
>CAKOOW010000025.1 GCA_934098445.1 uncultured Bacilli bacterium | reverse complement strand
CTAACTGCTGTCTCCCGTAGGAGTCTGGGCCGTGTCTCAGTCCCAGTGTGGCCGATTAACCTCTCAGTTCGGCTATGTATCGTCGCCTTGGTAGGCCATTACCCCACCAACTAGCTAATACACCGCAGGCCCATCTCTTGGCGAAGCTTTAAAGGCTTCTTTACTCCGTAGAGCATATTCGGTATTATCGATCGTTTCCAACCGTTATCCCCAACCTAGAGGCAGGTAACCCACGTGTTACTCACCCGTTTGCCACTCGAAGGTGATCTAAATCATATTAAATCCAATCATTGAGCAAGCTCGCAAATCTTCAATAATAATCATTAGGCCTTCGCGTACGACTTGCATGTCTTAGGCATGCCGCCAGCGTTCATCCTGAGCCAGGATCAAACTCTCATATAAAATCAAGTTTATCCTAAGCTACTCAAATTGACTTTTTTACTTAGTTTTCAAAGATCATTTATTTCTGCGCTCTTTTCGTTTGCGCATTAGTAATATATCAAATCTTCAACATAATGTCAACAACTTTTTTTAACTTTTTTAATTTATTTTTTTAGTTAATTAAGTTTGTTTCTTTAATTGAAAACCCTCTATATCGAACTACTAAGCCTTTTCTTTCGCAGTTCTTTTTCAGTATATACCATTGCCAAATAAAAAGCAAGCATAAATTTCATTTTTTTGCGATTTTTGGCGTTTTTTTGCGTTTTGGGCTTAAAAGCAGGCACGTTCTTATATTATATATTATTAAAGTGACATAAATAAGGTATATTTTTCGGAAAAAATTAGTAATTAAATTTATCTAAAAGAATGAAAGATAATACGTAAACGCCATTATATATAGATAAATTTCAGATGTTTAATCTATTAAAACTACAAATTTTAAAAAATAAATACTTAAATTATCTTAAATAACAATCCAAAAACTTTCTTTTACTAGTAGATTTTTCTTTTTCCTAAATCGTAATAATTTAAGAAAAAGAAAAAAAGAAGTCAATAATAGAGGTTAATAATCACAACTATTTTTTACTTCTTCATAAATTTGATGATAATACAATACTTCACCTTTAGCAAAAGGACCAAGCATATTCTTTTTGAGCTCTATTAAATAAGATAATTCTTTTCTGATAATATTATCGATAGCAGTAGGATAATGCATAAGACGGCGATGATAGTTGTACTCATTATTATCTAAGATGCGATATCCACCATCGGGAAATACTCGTAAATCTAAATCATAATCGATATATTTAATAATATTACCATCGATAAGATACGGACTAGCTATATTACAATAGTAAAACAGACCATACGGTTTTAGCTGACCAATAACATTAAACCAATGCTTTTTATAAAAGAAAAGAATAGCCGGCTCATTAGTGCGGTGACTATGACCATCATTTTCGGTGACAATTGTTTTATTATTGCCACAGATCAGCATCTCATCATTTTCAAAAAGAACAGTTGCTTCATCCCAAGTTCGGTGAAGAGAGCCATCATGTTTGTAACAGTGAATGGAAAACTGTTGACCTTTTCTTAATTTTTTTTCATTCATAATTTTTTCTCTTTCCAGACCATTATAACGCAAAAGCTTTAATTGGAGAAAAGAAATTTTAGGAATGGTTAATAATTTGACATTTTCTAATCATATTATTGACTTATTTTTAGGGAAAATGTTTTTTTAGTTAATTTTTTGATTGAGAAAATAGTTTTTGATTTAGTTTTTAATTTAAGGAATGATTAACAAGGCTATAGAATGGTTAATCAAATTATATATGATTATATAATTATCAGAAGATAAAAGCTTACTAAGAAAAATAGTCATAATGCTATGGCTATTTATTTAATAATTTGTTGAATAGTTAAATTTTAGATGTTTTTCATCTTTTTGTTAATTACCTTTTTATTTCTAATTTTTTGTTTATTACTTTTTTATTTATTCTCTCTTTCTCAGATTTTCTTTTATCTTTATTTACTTATCTTATTTTATTTAATCTGTTACAGAAATATTTTTTTAATTTACAGAAATATTTTTTAATTTTTTATAATTTAGGATTTAACTAAACCCTATTCACCAAGAACTTTATTTTCATCATTAGAGCTATTATTATTATTATTCTCTTGATTACTATCTTTATTTTCTAGATTGTTATTTTCCTGATTACTTACCGTATCTTCATATCTAGGATTAGTTTCATCATATTCAGGAAGTCCTAAAAGACTTCTAGCTTTAGCTAACTGATTATCGGTAACACCGATGATATTTTCTTCTTCATCGTATTTAATGTCTAATTCGATACCATACTGTGGACTGATACCATAGGTATCGATACATTCATTATTAGGAGTTACCCAACGAGAGGTTGTATATTTAACGAGAGAACCATCAGACAAACGTTTAGTTTGTTGAACTTTACCTTTTCCATAGCTAGTAGTACCAACTGAAGTAGCTCCATAAGAATCAATAAGAGCGGAAGCCAAGATTTCACTGGCAGAGGCAGTAGCACCATTCATTAAAATAACAATTGGATATTCTCTTTTAGTATTAGTAGTATCATAATAGAATTTAGTATCTTGGCCATCCTTACCTTCGAGACCATAGATAACCTTACCTTTTTCTAGGAAGAGATTAGCAACATCGACAGCGGCACTTAAAAGACCACCACCATTATTACGTAAGTCAAGAATCAAAGATTCAATTCCCATACTCTCCATTTCTTCTAAAGCACTTTTGACTTGACTACCTAGAGTATTGCTAAAAGTGGTAATTGCTAAATAGCCAACTTTCTTTTCTTCGTTACTTAAGACTTTATAATCAACAGCAGGAGTGGAAAGAGTTTCGATATTAACATCAACATTGAAAGTTTCTTCACCTCTTTTGACTGTCAAATTAACTTTTTTACTTGGGCTTTCTTTAATTAGTTTAGCAATTTCACTACTAGAAAGACTAGAAATATCTTGAGAGTTAATAGCAGTTATAATATCATTTTCTAATAAGCCAGCCTTTTTAGCAGGCGAATCTAAATAGACATTAACGATTAATCCCGGAGTAGTATTACTAATACTAATACCTATTCCCTCGTATGTACCGTTAAGAGAGTCATTTAAGGAAGAGGCGGCATCTTTATCAAGATAAGAAGTATAATCATCATAAGCATTTTTCATAAGACCATCAATAGCTCCATCGATAGCGCTTTTCTTATCGACACTAGCATAGTAATCTTCATTTAAAGTCGCATAAACATCTAAAAATTCTTTTAAATTCTCATCTTTTAGAAGAGTTGTGTAACTAGTGCCGTTCTTCGTACTATATTTATGATTTATGACAGCGCCACCAGCAAAGGCACAAATGACACCGGTAATTGTGATGATGACTAACATTTCTTTAAGACTAAAGCTTGGTGTATCTTTATATTTAGAAGTACAGTTTACTTTATTATCTTTACTATCCTCTAAAAGATTATCAATATTTCCGGGAAAATCACTTTTTAAGAATGATGGTTTAATCATCTTAATATCTTTTTCTTCTTTAGAATTTTCTAACTCTTTATTATCTTTGTTTAAATTCTTTGGCGAATTGCTAAATTCCTCTTTAGGAACATCTTTTACTTCTTTTGGTGGAATATTTTCTTTAGAAACTGGCGCTTCTGATGCGGCTTCTTCTTCTTTCTTTAGATTATTATTGTCTTCGAGACTTTTTATATCCTTTATATCTTTATTTTCATTATTCATATTATCACTCTATTTAATCTTAGCACACTTTAAATCTTAAGAAAAGAAAAATAACTAACAAATGTCAGTTATTATGTTAACCATTTTTAGTTAATGGTCTTTTAGCAAACTATTTACTAATCAGTTATTTTCCATTCACTTTTAATTTTTTCAACCGTTTCATAGGCATTGGTAATCTTATTATCTTTAACTTTTAATAAAGTTACCGCTCCGAAACGTAAATCAGCTAAATCGCTTGCAGTTGGATTAGTTTTATCATCAGTTGCTACGTATTTACTGTTTAGTGGATTACTTAAATCAACGGTATAAGTTGCAACGGCATTCTTAGTATTGCTATAACTTGATAAAAGGCGAGCATATGTACTTGCATCTTCTTTAGTTGTATCATACAAAAGAACGTAATAAGTACCAGTACCTTTTTTTAGCATAGTACCAACAATGGCCACTGTTGGATCGATTAGATTACTTACGTTACCTGAATCTTTACTACTCGCAGTCTTATCATCTTTTTTAACTACTTTTGAAGTTAATAAGTATATAGCCCCAACGATTACTAAAACAATTAGGAAAATAACGATAAATTGTTTAACAGTTTTTGTTTCCTCGTTTTCTAACTTCATATTCACCACCTGACTTCATTATATCATAAGATAAGGCTTTTCTAGCATTATTTGTCACTTCCTAGGGTTTTTTTAGAATTTTTTAAGAAATTTTATACCCTTTTGAAAAAAAATTTTAAAAGGAGCAGTCTCATCAAAAAAATCAATCTACGAACAATTTAGTTATCGGAGATTGATTTTATAATTTCTTCATATATTTATTTACTAGTAACAATAGTATTAGAAATAGAGTTAGCAACACTTAAGAGTTCTTCATTAGATAAGGAACTACCCGCTAAATAATAATCTACGTTATTACTAGTCCAATAGATGGCATTACCACTTAAAGCTCCCATATTCCCATTCATCATTAGCGGTTCACCATAAATAGGTATTACTTCTAATTCATTATTTGCCCGACTAGCTTCTTCGACTAAGACAAAGTCTTTCGCCCCGCCAAAGGTCAAGATAGCTCGGTTACCATTATCCGTATTAATAGTCTCTTTGGCTGTTAAATAAGTATCTTTAGGAATATAAAGTGGATAAAGAATATCATTAAAGCTTGAAGACTCTTCCGTTTCTTTACAACAGTTACCATCAACTACCTTGGATAAATCAAAATAATCATCTTCAAGATTAGCTTTATAATCGATTGAATTAATATTAAAAGTTATTTTCACGGTATCACTAGTATCATAGACTTCCACTTTCTTGAGATTAATCTCTTTATCAAAGTACAATTTCTGGTAGCTTAATTTACTGTTATTAGGATAATTAACATTACTTGTTAAGACATAATAGTCATTTTCTTCGGTAAATTTTTTATCTTCAGTATTAGTTAAATCAGTAAGAAGAGAGGCTAGGATATAAGTTTGACTAGAATTATCAGGCCAACTACTTTGAAATTTAAAACTCTTATTAAGACTTGGGGTAATTAAGTAAACACCATCTTTATTCTTTAAGATTACTTGTTCATGACCACTAGTCTGGTTAGTAAGAACCACCTTGTAATAATCACCCTTTTTATAAGAAACCGTTATATCGTAGTTAAATTTATCTTCATCGTTAAAAATATCTAGAGTACCAGCAACGACATATGATTTACTACTATTAACATTATCTTTAAATTCTTTCAGTATTTTCTTATCCATTTTCGAAGAACACCCAGTTATAAGAAAGATACTTAATATAAGACATATGAATTTTTTCATCATCTGACTCCTTTTCTAATAAATTATATTTATATTGATGAATAATATTCTAAATATTGATAATACTAAAGGTATGAAAGGAATAAATGATGAAAACATTACAAAAGATTTGCCTAGTATTCACGATTATTGGGGCAGTTAACTGGGGCTTAATTGGGTTATTTGATTTTAATCTTGTAACAGCTTTATTTAAAAGTATTCCAGTTTTAGAGAAGATAATTTATATTATGGTTGGTGTTTGCGGTTTAATTAATATCGGTATTTTATTTGCTGATGTTGATTATATGGGTGAACCTAAAGACTAAAAAAAGCCCAAAGGACTTTAAGAATAAATAATTCTTTTAGTTTGGACTTTTTTATTTAGATTGGGTTAGCGATATCTCAACTTCACTTTCAACAATGAATTTAGCCATCGCCGTATTGATGGAGTTACCTGTGATATAAACAGGAACTTTATGAGTACCAGCGGCATAGCCGGTTAAATCAATATAAGCAGAGATATTAGAGGCATCAATCGAATTGATTACACTTTCTACACCGATAACTTGAACGTTAACAGAAGCACTGCCAATCGCGTTAGCAGTTAGACCACTTGGCGTATTACGAACATTTATCTGGACACCATTAATTGTTTTTTGTTTAGCTTCGCCAAAATTAACAACGATACTAGCACTAGTAGTTGGCATATAACGAACACCAGTTGGTTTGGAAATAGTGACATTATAAGTTTTGGAACCATTATTACCTTGGTCGGTTAAATCAATGGTAACAGGAACACAGTCAATTGACTCTAAGGCTTGTTGTTCCCCGTAAATAGTCACGTTATAATCACTCTTACCATTTATGGTGATGGAACTGATAGCTTTACCAGCCACTAAATCACCAGTTGTTAATAATTGAATAGGAACACTCTTACTATAAGAAGTAAATGTTACGGTAGCACTGATACTTGAAGGAACAATTTCCACATTCTTTAAGATATTGCCGGTCTCATCATAAGCAACAATAGGAACATTTTCTAAAGTATAAGTACCTTTAGCCGTGAATTCTTTATTATTTAAGTCAATTAAGGCTTTAACAGTCGCAATTTTATCTAAAGTATCTTGACTACCTTTAACCACTACTTCACTCTTATTAAGTTCTATATTAGAAACACTTAGTTCTGGATAAGATTCATTTAATTTATCTTGATTGATAATATCATAGGTAATTGTTTTAAGACTGGATACTTTCTTCTTAATAGTTACATAAATGTAATTAGGATCAAGCTTGTAACGGAGAGTATTGATAGTTTGATTATAAGTTAATTTCACACGATAAGGTTCATCTCTTGGGGTATAATCAGTTAAATCAAGGACAACTTCGTTTTCTCCTAACTGTTTAGCTAAGTAGAGGTCACTTTTCCGACCAATTAAGGTAATATCGGCCGTTTCTGGTAAATCCTCAATAACATAAGCTTCAGTATTGTACTCAACTTTAATAGGTTGATTAGTAATAATTTCGGCTTCTGTTTCCACAAGATTAATAACCTTCTTATCGATTAAAAGGAAAACTATAATAGCCAGTCCCAAAGAAATATAAAGAAGCATATTGGGACGATTAAGAATTTTTTCTATCTTAAAATTGTTTTTATTGATTTTTTTATTGATATTATAGATCACTTTACTAATAGGCGTGATAATGTATTTATCTAACAATCCATATAAAAATTTAGCCAAAGCGCCGATTAATTGAAAAATTTTATTCATCTAAATCACCACTTTCTTTGGTATCATCATTATTATCGGCATCGTAGAAGATTTCCGTCTTTGGTTTTAATTCATCAACTAAAGTCATTCTAAATTCATCTAACGATAAGTTATATTTTAATTCACTATCAACCGCTATTGAAAGTTTACCTGTCTCTTCAGAAACAACTAAGGCGATAGCGTCCGTTTCTTCGGCAATACCTAAGGCAGCACGATGACGAGTCCCTAAACGTTTAGAAATAGCAGGGTTCATACTAGTTTTGAAAACAGCACCCGCGCAAGTAATTCTATCGCCTTGGATAATAACACCACCATCATGAAGTGGGCTATTAGGGAAGAAAATGGTTCCTAATAAGGGACTAGTAAGGTCCGCATAAACTTTGGTTGCTGGCGTAATATATTCTTGTAAGGACATATCACGTTCAATAACGATTAAAGCACCAATACGATTCTTCTTCAAATATTCAACAGCATCCATAATTTCGTAAACTACTCTTTCTCTTTCATCAACAGTTAAAATCTTATGACGACCTAATAATTGGGTGCGGCCAATAGACTCTAAGACATTACGAATTTCAGGTTGAAAAATCACAATAATGGCTAACGGTCCCCATTCTAAGACATACTCTAAAAGTAAGCCGATGGTATAAAGATTAAGAAGATTACTTAAAAGCTTAATCGCTAAAATTAAGATAATTCCCTTAACAATAAGAACCATTTTAACATTATTTTTAATATTCTTTAGTATATAATAAAACATTAACCAAACTAAGGATATGTCGATTATCTTTGTAAATACATTCCATATGGTTTGAAGTGTCATAACAACATCTCTCTTTCTTATTCTAGTTTATTATAGCAAATTCTTTTTTAGATTTCTAGTCCCTCTCTTAGAGACTAGTTCTTAAGAAATATTTAATTATAGTTAGCCAATTTATATAAATTATATTTGTATAAAAAGACAATTCTCGTTTATTTAAGAATTGCTCATTACTTATTGATTATTAGTATTACTCTGCATTAAAATGGTATTATTATCATTCGAAGGAATATTCATATCAAGTTGTTCTACCTCTTCACCAGAAGGGCTTGGTTTTTGATTTAAAGAAGTCCCTAGACCAACTCCCCCTTTTTTAGCCACTGCATCCATATCAAGGGTAGGTTCTGCTTCTTTTTCGATAGGATGTTTTTTATCAATGAAGTAACCAATAATGGCAAAGATACCAATGAGTGCTAAAAGAATAAATAAAATATAATAATCGGCTAAAGCTTTTAATAAGTTTTCCATATAGTCTCCTATTCTTCGATTTTTAAAGTTTGATTTTTCGGTTGAATTTGAATAAAGGTATTACCATCATTAACTTTTAAAGGTGTACCATCAAGATAAGTATAAACAGTCTTACTATCGCGAGCAGTCTTCTCCCAGTTAATCTTTACTGCGTATCCATCGGTTATATAGTAGCCTGTTCCTTTACCAATATTATTCAAAGTTTGACGCCCCTTATCATCACCCGAAATAGTGGAATTGCTTACTTGATAGGTAATAATATTCTTAAAAGTATATTGTTTCTTTGTAATATCATCAACATGTTCTTTATTATTAACATATCTTTTGTAGACTTTATTCTCTGTATCATAGACATATTTATCAGTAATACTAGATGAATATTTAATACTCACTGTATTAGCTGGTATTTTATCATTAAAATCATCAGCGTTAAGTTCTTCAATTTGATAATTTAGAAGAGGTTTGGCATCAGAAGTCGTACGATAACCATATTTATTAGCAGCTTTCTTTAACATTTCCATAGTCGTAAATCCGGTATGTTCCCTAGAAACCTTTAAAGTCTTATCACGATAAAAGTAAGTCCCCTCACCAGTTAAGCCATTAATATTATTGATTTTATAAGTAGAAATGTCTCCTTGAGCTTGGGGAGACCATCCCCAATGAACGTAGATAGCATCATTTTCCATCGCATAGTCTAAGAAGTAATGGCGACTAGAACGAATACTTCCTATCTTTGCAGTTTCTTGGTCTTTAAATAAGGCCATATATCTAGTAAGACCACCCTCAACGATAATTTCATAGATTAGGTAAGCATCTTGAAGTCCCGCATGATGCGCCCTAGCTTGAAAATGATTATTTATCATCACGGCATAACTACGACTTTTGGAATCTATATCCATTATTTTTAACTTAGGTTTTTCTGGCTCGGTAACATTGTCATTTTGATTTTGATTATCATTTGAAGTATCACTAGCATTCTTCTTAGGAATTAAATTCAAGATGATAATAATAATCAAAAGAAGAATAGCACCAGCAATTACTCCTAGTATAATTTTTCCTTTTAAACTTAATTTTTTCATAATATTCCCCACTCTTAATAGTTATTTAGTCTTTTAGCTTGTCTTTGCAAGTCTCTTTCTTTGATAGTTTCTCTCTTATCATAAAGTTTTTTCCCTTTACATAGACCAATTGTTACTTTGGCTTTACCATTCTTAAAATGAATATCTAAAGGAATTATGGCATAGCCATTGCGAGTAACACTGGTGTATAATTTTTTGATTTCATTCTTATGAAGAAGAAGCTTGCGAGTACGGCGTTCATCGTGATTAAAAATATTACCTTCTTCATATTTACCAATAAAAGCATTTAGAAGATATACCTCATTTTTACGAATTAGGACATAAGAATCTCTTAAATCAACGGCTGATTTCCGAATGGATTTAATTTCTGTACCCTTAAGTTCAATCCCTGCTTCATAAGTTTCTTCAATAAAATACTCAAATTTTGCTTTTCTGTTTACGATTTCCATTTTTTTCTTCTACAATTTCAAAGTCAATCATCGCTGTTTCTTTGCTAGCAGCAACACAACGGACTTTTACTTTATCTCCTAATCTATATGTTTTTTTAGTACTTTTGCCAACCATACTTAAAAGTTCAGGAACGTAATTGAAATAATCACCTTTTAGAGTGCTGATATGAACCAAACCCTCAATTAAATTTTCTAATTCAACAAAGAAACCAAAGTTAGTTATAGTGTTAATCTTGCCGATAAATTCTTCTCCAATATGATTTTCCATATACTCAGCCATTTTCATATCATCAACATCGCGTTCAGCGTTAACCGCTGCCACTTCACGTTCACTACTATGAGCTGCTATCTGAGCAAGAGAATTTTCTAAAGTATTGATAGTAGTTTTAGAATAATCATTTTCCACTAAATACTTCTTTAAAAGACGATGAACTTCTAAGTCAGGATAACGTCTAATTGGTGAAGTAAAATGAGTATAAGCGCGAGAGGCAATACCGAAGTGTCCTAGATTTTCATTAGAATACTCAGCTTTACGCATACTACGAAGCAACATTTCCGAAAGAATAGCAAATTCTTTTTTATCTTTTAATTCACTAAGAATACTTTGCATTGTCCGAGGGGTTATTTCTTTAGTGTTAGTTCTAATCCTGTAGCCAAGAATTTTTACCATGGTCATAAATTCTTCGATTTTTTCTGGTTTAGGAACTTCATGGATACGATAAATAAAGGGTAAATCCATATTATAAATGTGACTTGCAACACACTCATTGGCCGCGATCATAAAGTCTTCAATTAATTTTTCCCCTTCACCGCGAACACGTTTTTCAATGTCAATAGCGCATCCTTTTTCATCTTGAATGATTTTTACTTCATCTAAATCAAAGTCAATATAGCCTCTTCTTTCTTTAGCTTTGCGAAGTATTTTAGCAAGTTTATGCATTTCTTTTAAAGTATCAGCAAAATCTTCATAACCATCAGGAATAGTATTTTCCATAATAATTTTATTAACATTTTTATAAGTCATTTTCTTACGACTCTTTAGGTAACTAGGTAAAATATCATAAGATACCAATTGTCCTTCCGGATTATAAGTCATTACACAAGACATACTAAGTCGTATAACCCCTTCATTTAGAGAACAAATTCCATTAGAAAGCTTATGGGGTAACATTGGAATTACGGTATCTGCTAGATAAGAAGAAGTCCCTCGATTGTAAGCTTCATCACCTAAAGCCGTATTTTCTTTAACATAATTAGAGACATCAGCAATATGAACTCCTAAAACATAATTATCGCCATCTTTTTCCAAGCTAATAGCATCATCAATGTCTTTAGTATCATCTCCATCGATGGTAAAAATCACTTTATCAGTTAAATCACGGCGATTTATTAATTCACTAGAATCAACTTCATCAGGAATATCATCAAGCTCTTCAATAACCCTAGGATTAAAATCTTCATAAATACCATATTTATATGCAATGCTTAAAATATCTACTTGAGGATCATTTTTATGACCTATTATCTTTAAGACATCGCCTAAGTATAAATGATTTTTAAGACGTTCCGTTATTTCTACTAAAACTTTATGGCCTTCAACACAGTTATGAGTTGTATCAGGATTTAGTAAAACTGTTATATCTTTATTAGAGTCATCTAGTTTCAAGTACATCTTATGTTGTTTAACATAGACTTCACCAACTACATTCTTTAAGTCTCTTTTAATTATTTTAACTATCTTTCCCTCTGGTCTCTCGCCTTTAGATGTCACTTCACATAAAACAATATCATCAGAGATAGCATCTTTAAGATTAGTTTTATCAATATAAATATCGTCTTCTTCAGGAAGAATAACAAAACCAAATCCCTTCTTATTAACAGATAATTTACCTATTTTAAGAGAAGGACAATTCTTTAGAAGAATATATTTACCTTTCTTGGTATAAAAAACTAAGTATTCGTTAATTAAGGCATTCAAAGTATCTTGTAATTCTTTTAACTCTTCCGCAGTTTTTAAATTTAATAAGTCATTTATTTCTATTAAAGTCTTAGCTTCATGTATTTTTTTTAATGTATTTAAAACTTGTTCTTTCATATAATCCTTTCTTTTATTAACCGTTTAATTCTCGGTGAAATTCACAGTCTTTCACAAGGTAACCATTATCACTATTCCAACGTATAATTACATAACTGTCGTATTCTTTTAATCTAGTTTTAATATCAAGACCGGTATCATCATAGGGTGTATAGGCATCAATTAAACCATTGTCTATTAATTGCTTTAACGTTATATGGCATTGTCCTGAACTTTTTGCCATACATTCGTCACGTGTAAAACCGGCGATTGTTTTAATATTTATGCTGTCAACAGCATTGCAGGCAACATCCGTTATTCTTCTATTATTTTTTTCAGCCAGAGTTTGTTCTTGTTTGCTAGTACTACCACCTAAATTAATAACAACCACAGTTGATGATAAAACAATTAAGAGAATAGTTGCAATCAATTCGATTAATGTGAAACCTTTATTATTCATTTTTTACCTCTAATTCCATTATAAGACATATTCAGTTTAAAAAAAAGTCTTTTGATTGTAAGACTTTTATTTTTGTAAAAATATGATTAATGCTATTACGAAGAAAAGAATTCCTAGTATTAAGGTTAGACGACTAATAAGTAGTTCTAATCCTCTTTCTTTTTGATGAGTAAACAAAGCTTCATTACCACCAGATATAATTTGTCCAGCATCGCTTGCTTTATTGCTTTGTAATAAGACTATAGCAATTAAAAATATTGATACAACTAATAATGCAGTTTCCATGATTGCCACTTCCATTTCTTGTAAAACTATATCATACTTACCCATCAATTTCAAGAATTAACAGAAATTATAAGTTTGATTTCCTATTTTTCAGTTAGTTTTTCTTCAATTCTTAATAAGCGATTATATTTAGCTATTCTTTCACCACGTGATAAGGAACCAGTTTTAATGTAAGGAATATCTAAGCCAACGGCTAAATCAGCAATAAAGGTATCTTCGGTTTCACCGCTACGATGAGAAATTACCATTTTATAATTATTTTGTCTAGCAAGTAAAATTGTTTGCATCATTTCTGAAACAGTGCCAATTTGGTTAGCTTTTAACAGAATGGCATTGCCGGCATGGATGTCGATAGCTTTTTGTAAGAATTTCTTATTAGTTACAAAGTAATCATCACCTACTAACATAATCTTTTCACCTATTTTAGCTGTTAATTTTGCTAATGATTCAAAATCATCTTCCATGAAGGCATCTTCAATACTAATAATTGGATACTTAGCGATTAAATTTAAATAATAATTCGTTAAATCTTCACTAGTTAAGTTTTTCTTATCAACACTATAAGTCTTAGTTGCATCATCATACATTTCGCTTGAAGCAGCATCTAAAGCGATAAATACCTCTTCACCCGGTTTATAGCCAGCTTCAGTTATAGCTTTAACAATAAGTTCTAAAGCTTCTTCATTATTTTTTAAGTTAGGAGCAAAACCACCTTCATCACCTACTCCTGTAGATAAGCCCATACCATCAAGGATTTTCTTTAGTGTATGGAATACTTCAGCACCCGCTCTTAATCTTTCTTTGAATGGTTTAATAACAGGAACAATCATAAATTCTTGAATATCTAAATCATTATTAGCATGTTTGCCACCATTAACGATATTCATCATAGGAATAGGTAAACCGACATTGCCATTAGAAACAAATTCGTATAATTCTTTATTAGCAGCCTTAGCAGCAGCTTTTAAACAAGCTAGAGAAACAGCTAAAGTAGCATTGGCTCCTAAATTAGTTTTAAATTCAGTTCCATCTAATTTTAATAAAGTCGCATCAATTTCATTTTGAATTAGTTCTTTTCCTTCTAATTCTTTGGCAATAATATCATTAATATTAGATACAGCTTTTAATACTCCTTTGCCATTATAGCGATTTTTGTCACCATCTCTTAGTTCAAGTGCTTCTCTAGATCCTGTTGAAGCTCCAGATGGAACAGAAGCAGTTGCAATAATGCCGTTTTCTAATTCACAATCACATTCAACAGTAGGATTTCCTCTTGAATCAAGGATTTCTCTTGCAAATATTTTCTTTATTTTCATATAATTACCACCTTCATTTTGTACTTTTATAGTATACAACTTTTTATTTTTTTTAGCAATAAAATCCTCTGAAAAATCAGATGATTATGTATCGTTTAAATTTCATAATCTTTCAAGCTATTTCGGAATTGATTATATGTTTTTTAACAAACAATTAATGCCAAGAAAAAAACTGCTATTTAAGCAATTCTATTCAAAAAATATTTTAACTATTTCTTTAACTCTTTGTCTAAATAATATTTGTTGTAGAAAATCAATAGCGGCATAAACACAAGTAATTATCCCAACAAATGTAGTTAAAACCAAAGCCGTTTTAAAAGGATTAATGATTACAATAATACCAATAATTAATGTCAATATAGAAATTACTAAAGAAAATAACCATGTTTCCTCGTTAAATTTCTTTAATTGTAGAGCTAAAGCAAACTTAAATGATGCTGATAAAATTAACCAAATACCAAGGCCAATAGTTATTATTCCCGATAAAGATAGAGGATTAATAATCATAAAAATACCAGCGATAGCGCTTAAAATACCATAAGTTACTTCGGCAACAAAGAAAGGACTATGTTGCATATTAACAATGTACTTGATGATGTTATAAATACCAATGATAACTAAAGTAATTCCAAACCCTACTCCTAACACTGTTGTTGAACTACTAGGATTACTAGCAAAGTACACACCTAAAGCAAATAGTAAAATATCAATTACCATTTGACCGTAAGTGACAATATTAAATAATTTTTTCTTTTCTTTCATAAATTACCTTTCCAACAATATTGTAAGATTTTAATTTTTAATTGTCAAACTATTCCGAACCATAAATTTGTTCTTGACAATAATTGGTTCGACTATTATATAAAGTATCCTCCAGTTCTTGATATTTCTTATTAATATTAGAAATTATCTCTTTATAATTACTATTACCTAACTCGGTTAGAATACTCGCATAATAAGGATTGGTATAATAAACGATTCCATTATTATGAAAATAACTATTATATTGACCATACTTAGTGGCAGCTTCTATTTTTCTGTCTTCATCTTTTAAGTAATTATCCTGACTAGAAGTGAAGTATGATTTTAATTCTTGACCTAATGTAGAATTATTATTTATAAAATTATACAATTCTTTTACATATATTATGGCATCGGTGACATTCATATCGCCAAAATTATCTTTTCCAAGAATGGTATGATTTAAAGTTGAGGTAGCGCCCAGAGAATTACCAAAAGCTTTTAAATTATCATAACCAATATAGTTAACAAGCATATGATGTGCCGTATTATCACTAACGGTAATTGCGTATTTAACAAGGTCTCGTAAACTTACCATATCATTTATTTTATGCTTTGCCATACCAGCCGAATAACTAGATTTGAACTTAGCTAAGTATTTTACGGTTTCATCCAAATTAATATTTCCTTTAGCAGCCTCTTCATAGATATATAAGGCATCAAGCATTTTAATAGTACTGGCAGCATAATAGATTTTATCCTGATTATACACAAAAGCATAGTTAGTTTTAATATCCACAAATTTTACACTAACGTTATATTTTTTTAAATATGTTGTTAATTCAATTTCTTTCTGCTCTAAATTTCCTGTTTTTTCTTCTTCTGTATATTCTTGAGCTAAGCAATCATTATACCTTTTTTCTAATTCAGCTTTTTTATCTTGCTTTGACTTTACGGCTTCAATTTTTTCTTTTAAATAGTCATAGGTACTGTTAAAAGTTTCTTCATAATTAGTAAAGGAATTTTTTAAAATCAAAAATAATACAACTAAAATAATAATCAGCAAAATCGTTCGCGGAGCTTTTTTTAATTTTCTTTTTTTTCTTCTTTTTTTTGCCATAATGACACCTACTTAAGTATATTATACCCAATTTTAGGCGAAAAAAAAGCGAAACATTAAAGTTTCACTTAATCTTTTAAGTTTAATTACTCAAGAATGTCAGTTACAGAACCAGCACCTACAGTACGTCCACCTTCACGGATAGAGAACTTAGTACCTTTTTCTAAGGCAATTGGAGCAATTAATTCTACTGTCATATCAACATTGTCGCCTGGCATAACCATTTCAACACCTGCTGGTAATTCAATAA
>CAKOOW010000024.1 GCA_934098445.1 uncultured Bacilli bacterium | reverse complement strand
TCCAAAGACTATGATACAATGCTTACTTTACCAGAAACTTTTAACAAGAAAATTCCGGAAGTAGAAGTAGTAAATTCTTCGAAAGCTCTTTATTTAGGAGAAAAAATTCCCCGAAAAATATATTTTCATGACTTGAATTTAAAAAGCTTGACGAAAGGTTCTGGTGTAAAGACAACTCTTACTTACTTAGGCGAAACTTCTGATGAGGCTATAGCTATCGGAGACTCTAATAATGATATTTCGATGATGAGTCTGGTAAAGACAAGTGTTGCTACCCAAAATGCAACTTTTGACTTAAAGAAAAAGTGTAACACTGTTTTAACGGAGCCCCTAGAACTTTATTTACAAAAACTAGTAGAAGAACTACAAGAGAAAGGAAAGAACTTATGAAATTGAAACAGAAAGTCGATATGACTATTGATGCTATTTTAATTATTATTGGGATGGTAATGTTAATTCTTCCGACCTTTAAAGTTACTAATATTAAGCATTTATTCTTTACTATTATGCTCCTTTATGCTATCCTAAACTTCATTCAGTTTATTTTAACGAGAAAGTCAAAGGATTATGAAGGCTTATATACGACTATCATTAGTCTAGGTATTGCCATAACAGGACTATTCTTTTCCTTTGAAGATCCCTTAGAGTTAGCTATTTCCTTACTTAGTTGGACTACTTTGATGGGAGTAGCCAAATTGATAAAAGCTAGTTATTATAATGATAAGAGAGATCGAATGTACAAACTACGTATTTTTACCTTAATAGCCTTTCTCATCTTAGGATTTTTAACTAGTATTAATCTTTATTATGATGCAGGAATTCAAGTAGTAGTGTTAGGATTTTTCTTTTATACCCATGGTATTTTGGAGCTTATTGATCCTTTAGTTAAGTATTTATTAAAGTAGGTGTTTATATGAAATTAGTTAGAGATTTTAATGATTATCAAATTCTTGATATGGATAAAGGAATGAAGGTAGAAGCCTGGCACAATGTTATTTTAAAAAGACCAGACCCTCAGATTATTTGGCCTTCTTTAAATCCTTATAAGGCTAAGATTGATGCTATCTATAATCGTAGTAATAAAGGTGGTGGCGCTTGGGATATAAAAAACGCCAAGATACCCGCTACCTGGCAAGTTACTTATCGTGATTTAACTTTCAATTTGAAACTGATGGGTTTTAAACATACCGGTTTATTTCCGGAACAAGCCTATAACTGGAATATGCTAAGAACGAAGATTAAAGCAGCGAATCGCGAGGTCAAAGTCTTAAATTTATTTGCCTATACTGGAGCTGCTTCTGTAGCGGCTTTAAGTGCCGGAGCTAGTGTTGTTCATGTTGATTCTAGTCGTGGTATGATTGATTGGGCTAAGGAAAATGTTAAAGCTAATCACTTAGAAGATCATTCTATTCGCTTTATAGTTGATGATTGTAAAAAATTCGTTGAGCGGGAGATAAGACGCGGAAATAAATACGATATTATTTTAATGGACCCCCCATCATTTGGACGTGGTAGTAATGGACAAGTATGGGATATTGAAAAAGACCTTTACCCGTTAGTAGAAGCCTGTGCTAAATTATTAAGTGACGACCCCTTACTTTTCTTGATTAATTCTTATACTACGGGTTTATCTATGAATGTTTTAGAAAATATCTTAAAGATTAGTCTTCCTAAGAATGGGCATATTACTAGTGATGAATTAGGACTTCCGCTTAAAAATAGTGATTTAGTTTTACCTTGTGGGATTTTTGCTAGATGGGAAAAAGATTCTTATAATGATTAATTTTTCTGAAGTCTATTGACATCAATTAATAAATATATTACTCTTAAACTAAGAGTAGGTGGTTTAATGAAAAATAATAATAAACGGAAAATAATACTTGGTATTTTAGTGGTTTTCTTTCTTTTCTTTGGCGTTTTCTATGATAAGACTAATAAACATAATGGAACCAATAATTCGGTTTATAATCGGAAAGTTATGGATATTAAAGATACATCAAATGAGACAGAAACGTGTGCTGATGCCTTAGAAACCTTCTATCAAGATGAGAATTATAAATATTCATTCCCTTGTATGAAGAGTAGTAAAGTAATTGTTTTTTATAACGATGGTACCCAAGACTATGTTCGTAATGCTCTTAGTAATAAAGATATTACGATATCCGATTTAGATTTTTATAATATTAAATACATAAGAGAAGATTTAGAAAAGTAAGTCTT
Organism: uncultured Bacilli bacterium; assembly: GCA_934098445.1. Taxonomy (GTDB): domain Bacteria; phylum Bacillota_I; class Bacilli_A; order RF39; family UBA660; genus CAG-605. Next base: position 15,643 of record CAKOOW010000024.1, on the reverse strand, counting down.
CTTTTAATTTTTTCTTGTTTCTATAAGACTTATCTGATAAACTAGGGAAGGTGTTGGAAATGAATAAAATTATAATAATTAAATATGGTGAACTAACGACTAAAAAAGATAATATTAATTACTTCTTAAAGGCCTTAAAGAAGAATATAGAAGACAATTTAGTAGGAATAAATCATGAGACTACTTATGATTCTTCAAGAATGTTTATTAAGACTGATGATTTTGATAGAGTAGTGGCTAAACTAAAGAAGATATTTGGTATTCATAAGATAACAATTGCCTATGAGATAGCTAATGATTTAGAGACTATTAAAAGCAACTTAATTACTTTGTTAAAAGAATATGATTTTAAAACTTTTAAAGTCGAAGTAAAACGTTCTTATAAGAAATATCCCGGGACTAGTATGGAAATAGCTGCTACTTTAGGTGGTCATATTTTAAAGAATATTCAAGATAAGAAAGTTGATGTTCATACCCCTGATATCCTTGTCAATGTCGAAATCAGAAAAGATCATAGTTATCTTTATTTTGAAGACATTAAAGGTCTCGGAGGTTATCCCGTAGGTGTTGCTGGCAAAGGCTTACTTATGTTAAGTGGGGGCATCGATTCCCCAGTCAGTGGCTATCTTGCTATCAAAAGAGGCGTAAAACTTGAATGTATTTATTTTGAGGCACCTCCTCATACATCCAAGGAAGCTAAGAACAAAGTCTTAGAGCTTGCCCGTAAGTTAGCGGTTTATAATGATACTTACATTAAAGTTCATGTGATTAATTTTACCGAAATTGAAGAGGCTATTTATAAGAATATTCCTAATGATTATTTAATTACTATTATGCGTCGTATGATGTATCGTATCAGTGCGATTATTGCCAGTAGAAGCAACTGTAAAGTCCTTGTTAATGGAGAATCTATTGGTCAAGTAGCTAGTCAGACTCTAAATAGTATGAGTTGTATTAATGAAACTATTAAAATGCCTGTGATTCGTCCAGTTGCTTGCTTTGACAAGTTAGAAATTATTGAGTTAGCTAGGAAGATTGGAACCTATGAGACTTCTATTCTGCCTTATGAAGACTGTTGTACCATCTTTGTCCCTAAACATCCAGTTATTAATCCTAATCTAAGTACTTGTTATGAATATGAAGAGTTAATTAACTATAAAGATATGATTCATACAGCGATAAAAACTCAAGAAATTATTACTGTTAAACCCCAAGAATTAGAAAATAAAGAATTTGCAGATGTCCTTTAGAGGGGACATCTTTTCTAAAAATCACTTTCAGTAAAATATAGAGCTTTCTAAACAAAAAGTTTAGAATTTTTGGAAAAAATTTAGCAAAAAAGAAAAAAAATCGAGTGTTATGTCTAATATATATATATAGAAGGGTAAAAAACTACTCGTTACTCTTCTTAGCAAAGGAGGTTAATAATGACCGATGTAGAAGAAATTTTTTTTAGTTCGGCTAGTAAAACTTTAAAAGAAAAAGAATACCAAGTCTTGGAAGCCAACCGTACTCTGATAAATCCTAAATTTTATCACGCAATTAAAATGCTTTTAACTTTAAAACGCCAGCCGGAAGACAAAACCAGCTTTTATGAACAAATTTTTAATATCTTAGATGTTAATGGTTTTGATAGCTTAAATAAAAGAAATGATATGCTTTTAGATTTTTGTATTAATTTAGAAGCTATTAAATTAGCAGCTTTAAAAGAAAAGACCTTTTCTGAATATTTAGATTGTGTTGAAATTGGGGTTTCGATGCTTACTGATGGTTTCCCAATTGAAAAATTAGATAAGTATACCGATTTGACTTTTGATGAGTTAAAAGAAATTAATGATACCATTGTCTCCATCTTTATCTAGAACTTATTCTTGTTTTTTTTGGATTTTTAAAAATATCATTTAGATAAATTTGCCTAAGAAAATATTATCCTTTATGAAATTATTCTTTAGAAAATATGTTTCTTACAATTACTTTACTTAACAAAAAATTATAAGACACTTCTCTTCATACATATAAATAAGTTTTTGAATCACTCCTTTCTAAGGATATAAATACTTAACAAACTATACCACTACTTTAAAAAATAGTTATTTAGATAAATTTTAAAATCCAAACGTAAGAGTATAAATTCTAAGGATTAGTTCATAATATAAATGGTGATTTTATGAAAATTAAAAGGAAAACAAGAGAGTTTATTTATCTTGATAATAAGGATAAATACTTAAAAGAAAATGTTAGTGATTATAATTATAATTTTACAGAATTTAAGTTAGATGAAGAGGCCTTAGAAAGACAAAGTTTTTGCCCTAAAAATGATATAAATAAGGATTTTTTTGCGCTTAAAAGATAGATATTATTTCTAAACTTTAGTATAATTAGTACTAGAGGTGAAAAATCATGAAAATATTATCAGTAAATGCCGGTAGTAGTTCATTAAAATTCCAATTATATGAAATGCCTGAAGCCAAAGTACTAATCTCAGGAATTTTTGAAAGAATTGGGATTAATGATGGCATTTATACTATTAAACAAAATGGCAATAAAGAAGAGCATCATGCCGAGCTTCCTAATCATTCGGTTGCCGTTGAAATTCTTTTAAAAACTCTTTTAGAAAAGAAAGTTATTAAAGATTTAGAAGAAATTAAAGGAGTAGGACATCGTTTAGTGCATGGTGGGGATAAATACAATAAATCGGTTATCATCGATGATGATGTAATGAAGACATTAAAAGAATTAATTCCTTTAGCGCCACTTCATAATCCTGCTAATATTATGGGAGTTGAAGCCTTTCAAAAAGCTATTCCTAATGCTTTAGAAGTAGGTTGTTTTGATACCGCTTTTCATCAAACAATGGATGAAGATCAATATATTTATCCCGTTCCTTATGATTGGTACAAAGAATATGGAGTTCGTAAATACGGTTTCCATGGTTTAAGTCATAAGTATATTTCTATGAAAGCTGCCGAAATTTTAGACCGTAAATATTGCAACGTAATCGTTTGTCATATCGGTTCTGGTGGTTCTATTTCAGCTGTTCGTGATGGCAAATGTATCGATACAACAATGGGCTTTACTCCTAATGCGGGAATTGTTATGGGGTCTCGCTGTGGCGATATTGATTACTCAATTATTCCATATATTATGAAAGAAACAGGTATGTCTTTAGACGAAATCGATACTATTCTTAATAAGAAAAGTGGTATGTTAGGAATTAGTGGTATTTCTAGTGACTTTAGAGATATCGAAGCTCGTATTACAGATGGCGATCATCGTGCTATTTTAGCGCATCATTTACTTGTTAATTCTATTGTAAAGTATATTGCCCAGTTTTACGTTGAATTAGGTGGTTGCGATATGCTAGTCTTTACGGCCGGTGTTGGTGAGAATTCTGCTCATGTTCGTCGTATGATAGTGGACCGTCTAGGAGCATTAGGAATAAAAATTGATCGTGATAAGAATGAGGCTACTCGTTTTGGTAAAGAAGGTATTATTTCTTCTTCTACTTCTAGCGTTCCTATTTATGTTATTCCGACTGACGAAGAGGTTATGATTGCTCGTGACACCTATAGTTTCTTAAAAGAAAATCAGGAGTAAATAAGTGTTGAATTCAATTTATAGAAAAATTTATCAAAAGATAAAAAAATACGACACAATTGTAGTAGCTCGTCATATAGGACCTGATCCTGATGCTGTTACTACCCAGATTGCCTTAAGAGACAGTATTAAAGCGACATTTCCTAATAAAAATGTCTATGCCGTTGGTCAAAGTGTTTCTCGTTTTAAGACCTATGGGACTTTAGATAAAATCAATGAAGATGAACTAGGAGATGCTTTATTAATAGTCGTTGATGTTCCTAACATTTACCGTATTGATGGAGCTACTTTTAGTAAATATAAAGAAGTTATTAAAATTGATCATCATCCTTTTGAAGATAAAATGGGAGAGTTAGAAATAGTTGATACCACTAGTTGTTCAGCTGCCCAATTAGTTACTGAGTTAATTTTTAATACTAAATTAAAATTAACAACTTCTGTAGCTGAAAATTTATTTTGTGGGATTATTTCTGATAGTGACCGTTTCTTACTTCCTTATACGACCGCTAAAACATTTGAAATTGTTAGTCGTCTTATTGAGAAAACTAATCTAGATTTTACAAAATTATATATAAAATTGTATGAACGACCTTTAAATGAGATCAGATTTCAAGGCTATTTAGCAGAACATTTAACCGTAACTGAAAATGGATTTGCTTATATCAAAATCGATAACGAATTAATTGAAAAATTTGCTGTTGACAGTGGTACGGCCAGTAATATGGTTAACAATTTTAATTATATTAAAGAAGTTAAAGCGTGGGCTTTTATTACTTTTGACGCGAAAAATAAAGTTTATAAAGTAAATATTCGCTCTCGTGGTCCGGTTATTAACGAAATTGCAACCAAATATAACGGCGGCGGTCATGCTTTTGCTAGTGGTGTTCGTACGCCTAATAGTGAAGATATTGATAATTTAATTAAAGACTTAGATGAAGCCTGCAAAGACAAGTAGAAATGTTTACTTGTCTTTTTTAAATTTATTTTTGCCAATTAAAAATCAAATTTGCTTAGCGTAACTCAGTAAAAAAAATAAATAAAAAAGCCAAAAATGTCTGGACAAATGAATTGAACGGTGCTATTATGAATTTACAAAAGAAAGGGCAATGAAAAAATAAAAGTATGGTAATATTTTAAATAATAATAAAGATTTAAGGAGGAGATGACATCAAAAAAGATACTTTAATAACTATTAATCAATCAAATATTTGGATATTTTGCGGAATGATTCTTGACTTACTTTAGGACCTATATTACTATTAAGGTAGAGGATAGTAATAAATATGCAAAATAAATATAAGAAAAAATTATTTTTCCTAGGTATCATTATCACTTTCTTAGGTCTAACGATAATGACCTATTACCTTTGGAAAATCGAAAATAAATCTGATGCTACAACAGATAATTCCTGTGTAAGTATCATCTATAGCGATGAGCAAAATATTGATTTAATTAATCCAGAAAGTCAAAAGGATATTGATGGCAAGAATACTCAAGCTCGTAGTATCTCTATCACTAATAAATGCGATGTTATTAAAACAATTCAAGTTTATCTTAATGTTTTAGATACATCAACTCTAAGTAGTAATAAAATAAAAGCCTATATTAACGGCGATATTTCTTTAGAGCCAACTAATTTAGAGAATCTAAAAACTGTTTCTAAAGAAGAAAACAATATTGTAGAAAAGAAACTTCTTTATAAATATGATTTAGAGCCGGGTAAAGCTACTAGACTTAATATACGTTTGTGGAAAGATGAGTTTGCCCTTGCTTCGGCTGATAAAAATATTTTCCACAGCACTTATGAAGTTGCAGCCACTAATCAAATTATTAAACCTACATTTAAGGAAAAAATTCTAAAAAGCAATATTGTTATCAACAGTCAAATTGATTACCAAAGCAAGACAATTACAGATGGTCTTTATAAAATCAATAATGCCTATTATTTTAGGGGTAATGATACCAATAATTATTTTAGATTAGATGATTATCTCTTTAGGATTGTTGGTATTAATGCCGATAACTCTATTAAATTGGTAGCGCCCAATAATGCTTTTGATACCACTTACAATGAATATGCTAATAAAGAAGAAATGACTATTTTTAATATGAGTTCAGCTTCTGGTAAGTTGGATGAGTGGTATCAGGAAAATTTAAGTAAATACGATGATTACCTTGTTTCTGGAAAGTTCTGTTCTGATTCTAGTTACACGAAGTATTATAGTCAAATTACTTATGGTGGTAACAAAAGATTATTTACGGATTTTACGCCAAGTTTAGACTGTCAAGCTGGTGATAAAGAATACGGGGGTATTTATAGTAGTAAAGTAGGAATTTTAACAGCTGACGAAATGGCTATCATAGGACTTTCTAGTAGTATTCCTAATACTAATTCTTATCTTTTTAATGGTAATGATGTTTGTACATCAACTCCATATAGTTATTATTACACGGCAAGTATAATAGTTCTAAATAAAGTTGGCCTTTTAGGCTACTTAAAAGTTAATAATTCTTGTACAATTATGCCAGTTGTTAATATTGATGGTCATTTAACTGTTAAAGGTGAAGGGACAGTTGAAAGTCCTTATGAACTTGATTTAGAGGACTAAGATATAGATGACTAAAGTGAAAAAATATGATATTATTTACTTATATAGTAAAGGTGGTTTATATGAGTAAAACAACATTCATCTTGTTAGGTATAACTTATTATATTATTTCTGTTATAATTATTATAATAGTTCTAAATAAAATAAATAAAAAAGAAAAAAAGAAATATTTAGAAGAAATAAATAACTTAGAAAGAAATAAAAATCAAATTATTTCAGCAGATATTATGAGTAATTTGCAGACTGTTGGAGAATTAGTTAATAATGATTTGATGCAAGAAGTTTATGATAATTTAAAAAAACGTTTTGACAAAATAAAAAAAGAAGATATACCTAAACTTACCGATAATTTATTAAAAATTGAAGATTTATATGATAATAAAAAATATAAAGAATTAAATAAACTTTTGAATAGTGTCGAGCTTGATATTTACTTAGTACAAGCTAAGAGCGATTATCTTTTAAAAGAAATTAAAAAGATAACTGAATCAAAAGGAAAGAATAGGGAGATTGCTACTTCTTTAAAGACAAGATATCGCCTTGTCTTAAATGAATATAATAATCATAAGAATGAGTATCTTTATATTAGTAAACCAGTAGAACTTCAATTTGAAAATATCGATAAACTTTTTAGTAATTTTGAAAGTGCTATGGAAAAGAATAGTTATAGTGAAGTTACGAAGATAATTAAAGCTCTTGATACCTTTATTGGTAACTTAGAATTAGTAATTAAAGAAGGACCTTCCATTATTTTAATGGCAGAAAAATTAATTCCCAGAAAAATTGATGATATTAAATCAATAAAAGATAATATGGTCAAAGACGGTTATAATCTTGATTACTTAAATATAGATAATAATATTAAAGATGCTAAAAAGACTATTGCTAGTAGCCTGGAAAAAATAAATGTCTTAAATATTACGGATTCATCCCTAGATTTAAAGACTATCTTAGATTATTTTGATAATTTATATAATGAGTTTGATAAAGAAAGACTTGCTAAAAAGACTTTTGAAGATTTAATGCGCACTACTTTAGTACGTGCTAATAAACTAGAAAGAACTAATAACGAATTAAGAAGAAAAACTAAAGAGTATAAGTATTCATATGATATCAATGACGAAGACTTAAAAGTCCTAGATGTGATTGCCTCAGATATAAAGGCTATCAAGAAAGACTATGAAACTTTAGCTAGCCATCATCGTAATAAAACAGTCGCTTATACAAGATTAGCTAGAGAAATAGAAAAAATTGATGTTTCTTTAGATAAAGTAACGGAAAAATTAAATAATTTTTATGATACTTTTGGTAACTTAAAAGAAGATGAACTTGAATCCCGTGAACAATTAGATCAAATTAAAGAAGTATTGATAAAGGCCAAAAATAAATTAAAACAATATAATCTTCCAAGTATTCCTGATTATTATTATACTTATTTACAAGAAAGTTATCAGGCTATTGATAATGTTAAAGAAGAATTAAATAAAAAGCCAATATCTATTAAGACTTTAAATATTAGAGTAGATACAGCAAGAGACTTGGCAATTAAATTATATAATACAGCTAAAGAAATTATTAAGACAGCTTATATGGCTGAGATGAGTATTGTTTATGGAAATCGATATCGTTCTTTAAATAATAATTTGGACATTGCTTTAATTAAGTCTGAAGATTTATTTTATAAAGGAGAATATAAAAAATCTTTAGAATGTAGTATCAACGCTATTGATGTTATTGAACCAGATTACTATAAAACTTTAAAAAGTACTTTAGAAAAGAAAGATAATTAGAAAATAAAAGAATAAAAGGGAATATATGAAAAAAATAAGTTTAATAATATTTATGATTATGTTAATGCCAATTATGTATATGAAAGTAGAGGCCAAAAAAGTTACGGCCGCTGAATTTGTAACCGAATTTAATCGTTTAGCCAAGGACTACGGTGGTAATGAACTTGTTTCTAAAATAGAGGCAACTATCGATAACAACAATAAGCAAATTAAAGTTACAGCGGATGCAGAGAATATCTTACTTACTTATACTGATGATTATTTGGAATACACTCGTAGTGGTGGAGTACCGACTGATCTTAATCTAAGTGAAAGTATGCTTGATTCTCTTATCTTTGATGCTCTTTTAGAAACCATGTTTTCTTTATCTGATATCTCTAAGGACTATAGTGCTACTATTCCAAATAATTATAATAGTGATTTTGATAAGTATAATGTTATCTTTGTCCTTAAAGACTATACATATAATATAACTCAAGATGATGGTAGTTTAAAAACGGGTGAAAGCTCTTATATTGATAATTATAGGATAGGTTTTGATACCGAGAAAATCGCGGCGTATGCCAAAATATATGGCACTGAAACAGATAGTAAAAAATATGGTGGTTTAATTCCAAGGCTTTCTTTAAAAATAGGCTCTGATGGTAAACCTATGTATTCACTTAATTTAGATTATACTCCTAAAAATGATGATGATACTCCTTATTGCAAAGTTTTCCGAGCTGATGATGTTGATGGTAACTATAAGAATATTGTTGGTGGTTCTGAGGACAGTGATTGGTCAATGGGGTGTATTGAAACCGTAGAAGGTGTGCTTCATGGTGATACTACAGCGGAGACTAATAAAGTTTACTATTATAAAGCTCAAGTCATTGGTAGTGAGAAATATACTGATATCTTTAAAGTTGATTTAGTTAATAAAACGATTGAAAATTTAACAACTGGTGAAAAGATTAATACTGCCGATAATGATAGTAAGGATAATCCTTCTGAAAAAGCAGAGAGTAGTGATACTAAGACAGATGATAAAGAATTGCAAAATCCTAATACTGGTGATTTTTTACCTTTTCTTCCTATTTTACTTTTAATGATGACATCAATTATTATTTGGTATAAAGTAGGTAATAAGTTTGCTAAAATTTAATTATGAAAAATATTATATAAAGGCTACCGAATAGGTGGTCTTTTGCATTCAATTTTAAGAAAATATGATAAAATAGCCCTAAATACCTCAAAGTTATGACTTTTTAACTTTGAAATATTTATGACTTTCTATTTTAAAATTTATATTTATTCTTTAATAATGCCGCAAAAAAAGACTATCTCCAATTCAAAGATAGTCTTTTAAATTCCATAATGGGGCGAAATGTGGGGTTCGAACCCACGCATGCCGGAGCCACAATCCGGTGTGTTAACCACTTCACCAATTCCGCCATTACTTAAAATATTCTATCAAGTAATTGCGAAAAATGCAAGTATATATTATACTAGATATATAGAAAGTAGTGTATTTAATGTATTTATTAGATTTCTGGGAAGAAAATTTACCCAATCAAATTAGTGATTTCTTTACTAATGTAAAAAATTATCTAGTCAGTGTAGGTCTTACTATTTATGATAACTTAGTATCTATTATAGGTGAAACCCCCGCTAAAATGACTATTATGGTTGTTGTAATAGCCACTGTTCTATTTGTTTTATTAAAAATTATTAATCGTTAAGATAAACTTTTTAAATTATATAACTCGTTTAAGTAAGTTTCCGCATCGGTTAATAATTTTTTTATTGTCTCTCGCATTTTTTCTTTGTATCCAAAAGAAAATTGATTTTTCTTTAATAAGTCTTCTAAATCATAAAGATAACTAATTTGTTCTTCATAAATGTTTTTTAATTCTTGAATATCAATACCATATTCTATTTTTAAAATTTCATAGTATTGTAATTCATGGAAAAGTTTGGCTTCTCTTTCAATTGCATTATTAACTAAAGCAATTTTACTCTTAATAATTTTATCAAGTTCATTAGAAAGATATTTATTTTTATAAGTAATAGCAAATAAAGCTCTTCCTAAAACTATTTTCTTTTTAATTATTTCTATTCTTTCACTTATCCAACTCATATAAATCCCCTCTCAATAAGAATAGATTATACTAAATATTATAAGAAAAATAAAGAGAAAATAGAACTCATATGCAAATTTAACCCATCATCCTAGAAAAAACTTTTAGACAAAGGATAAATAATAGTACGGTAGTAGTTTTTACTGATACATAATTAAAATCATCTTTTGAAAACACTACGGATACCACTATCTTTTTTTTAGAAACTTTACCAAAATAACTTTTTTTCAATAAATAGTAAATTTAGGGTAGGCAAGTTATCAAAAAGATGTTACCATTGGAGTACGAATTTTAACTTGGCTTTATAAAGATAAAGTTAATTAAAGGAAGAATAAAAAAGAATTTATATTTTAGAAACAATCAACCTATTTATCCAAATTTTTGATACAATATAATTTAGTAAAGGAGAAGACTACATGCTAGATAAACTACAAAATAATGATACTATTATCACAACCAATAACATTAAAAATATTATTCTTAAAGACTTAGCATATACTAAGAAATTGCTAAATTTGAAATTTTATACCTTAAAGGAATTTTTAGATAATTACTATGGCACTCCCACTAAAGAAGCCTTATATTTTCTGATTAAACACTATCATTATAATTATGATATTGCTAAAACTTATTTAGAAAATATTTTCTATGATACACCAGAATTAAAAGAACTAAAAAATGTTTTAGACAGTAACAATCTAATAACCTATAATTCCTATTTTAAAAAACCTCTTAAGAGAGTAGTAGTCATAGGACTTGATTTAGATGAGTCTTTGCAAAGATCACTATCTTTCTATAATTTAGTGTCTTTTGATTTTAATACAGAAGAAAAATATCATCACCAGGTAACAAAATATCAAACTAGTAGAGAAGAAATTATTGGAACTGCTATCAAGATAAGAAAACTTCTAAAAGAAGGAGTTAAATTAAATGATATTTATTTAGTTAATATTGATAATACCTATGCTCAAGAACTTAAAAGAATCTTTAAAATGTTTAATATTCCCCTTAATTTAGAGCTTTCTATGGCAATAGCAGGTACCAAGATGGTTCATGATTTTTTAGATACCTTAAAAGAAACCCAAAATATTGAAGCGTCTTTAGAAAAAGTAACTGATGAAGATATTAAAGCTAAATTAATTAATCTTTTTAATAGTTATAACTTTAATTATTCTTTAGATGAATCTTTCTTTAAGCTTTTGGAAAATGATATTAAATCTCTGAATATTTCTTTACCTAAATACGATAATGCTGTTAATGTTTTAAATATTGAAGATATGTTAGATTCGTCTAAATACTATTTCGTTCTTAACTTTAATCAAGGAGTAGTGCCATCCATTTATCACGATGATAAATTAATAAAGGATGCTACTAGAAAGACTTTGGGATTATTAACATCTTTAGATTTATTAAAATTAGAGAAGAAAAGAGTTATTAAAAGATTAGAAAGTAATCCCCAAGTATTTATTAGTTTTAAAGAAAAGGATAATTATAATACCTACTATCCTAGTCCCCTTATTAGTGATATGAATCTTGAAGTTGTAACGGAAGAAAATAATCCTTATATCTATTCTGAAAGTTATAATCGCTTAGCTTTAGCAACTTTTCTAGATCGTTATTTAAAATATAATGAGAAAAACGATGAGTTAAAAGATTTACTAACGACAATGCCAGATGTTAATTATAACACTTATGATAATCGCTATATTAAGGTCGATTTTGCTGATCTTTATAACTACTTAAAGGGGCATAGCAACTTATCTTACTCAGCGATGAATAACTATTATTTATGTGCTTTTCGTTTTTATATTGCTAATATCTTGAAATTAGATCCCTTTGTTGATACGTTTGCAGCTTTTTTAGGATCGTTGTTCCATGATTGCCTTAGCAAAATGTACAATGAAAACTTTGATTTATCCTTAGAATATACTAAGTACTTAGAAAAAAGAGAACTAACTAATAAGGAAAAGTTTTACGTTGATAACTTATATACAACTTTAGAATTTATTATTAAGACTATTAAAGAACAAGAGAGTAAATCTCTATATAACCAAACTTTAACTGAGACTAGACTTAATCTGCATAAAGATGGGAAAATTGCCATCAACTTCTTAGGCTTTGTTGATAAGATTAAGTATTTAGAAGATAATGATGGTAAATATTTGGTTGCTATCATTGACTATAAAACTGGATATGTTCCGACAACTTTGGATAATATTAACTATGGTTTACATTTACAATTGCCTGTTTATATCTACTTGACTAAAAGAGGACTTCATAAAGATATTAGAATTACAGGATTTTATCTTCAAAAAATTCTTAATGGTAAGGTAGTGGATTCTGATTCTTGGGAAGAAGATAATAAAAAAGCTTTAAAACTAGATGGTTATTCTCTTAATAGCGAGGAAGAAATAATAAAATTTGACTCTACTTATACTAAAAGTGAGGTCATTAAAGGAATGGCTACTACCAGTAAAGGCTTTGCTCATTATGCTAAGCTTTTCAATGATGATGATATTGAAAAAATTGATGCTATTGTCGAAGAACGTATCAATGAAGTAGTAGAAGCTATCGAAGAAGGCAACTTTCCAATAAATCCTAAAAGACTAAAAGGTGAACTTATTGGATGTGAATTCTGTAAATATAAAGAATTATGCTATCGTAAAGAAGAAGATATTGTCGATTTAGAATACAAAACGAGAAAAGAAATATTAGGAGATGATGATAATGCCAAAATGGACGAGTGAACAAAGTGATGCCATTTATAAAAAAGGCACCAATATAATAGTGTCTGCTGGTGCCGGTTCCGGGAAAACCGCTGTTTTATCCGAAAGAGTTTTAGAACACGTCAAATCTGGTATCAGCGTTGATGATTTATTAGTCTTAACTTTCACTAATGCGGCGGCGGCAGAAATGAAAGACCGTATCCGTAGTAAAATTAGAAAAGTTCCCGAACTAAAAGAAGAACTTGATAAAGTTGATTTAGCTTATATCACAACATTTGACTCTTTTGCCTTATCTTTAGTAAAAAAATATAGTTATTTAATGAATATTTCTAAGAATATTAATATTATTGATGCTAGTATTATGAAACTTAAGAAAGAAGAAGTATTAACTAATATTTTTGAAGAACTTTATCAACAAAGAAATCCATTATTTTTAAAACTAATTAAAGATTTTACTGTTAAAGATGATAAAGAAATTTGGGCTTCTGTTTTAAGTCTTTATGAAAAGTTAGATAATCGTTATGATAAGGATGAGATTTTAAATTCTTATGTTGATAATTACTATCAGGAAGAAAATATTGATAAGCTTGTTAACTCTTATGTTGAACTAATTAAAAGTAGATTGGAAGTCTTAAATAACACAGTTGATAATTTATATCATTATACCGATGATACTTTTCAAGATAAGATGGAAGAAGTCATAAGACCGTTAATAAATGCTAAAGATTATTTTGAAATAAAAAGATTAAGTATCATAAAACTTCCTACTTTGCGGGGAGCTGATGATGTAACTAAAGCAATTAAAGACCAAGCTAAAGATTTAGTTACGGAAATATCTGAGCTTACCAAATATAATTCTCTTGATGAAATCAAAGAAAGTCTTTATTTAACCAAAGATTATGTTACTATAATTATTAAAATTATCCAAGAATTAAGTACTAGAATAGAAAATTTTAAAAGAGAAAATAATGCTTATGATTTTATAGATATTGCTAAAATGGCTATTAATATCTTAAAGAATAATCCCAAAGTTGCTAACGAAATGAAAAATAAATATAAAGAAATTTTAATAGATGAGTATCAAGATACTAATGATATTCAGGATATCTTTATATCTCTTATTGAAAATAATAATGTTTATATGGTTGGAGATATTAAACAATCGATTTATCGTTTCCGAAATGCTAATCCCAATCTTTTTAAGAGTAAGTATGAAAGTTACCAAAATAATAATGGAGGGATAAAGATTGACTTAAATAAAAATTTCCGTAGTCGTAGCGAAGTATTAAATAATATTAATATGATGTTTAATCTTTTTATGGATAATTATATTGGTGGCGCTGATTATATAAGTTCTCATCAAATGATTTTTGGACTTACGCCATATAATGATGTTAATCAAGAAAATTATAATATGGAAGTCTTAAATTACACTTATGATAAAGAATCTAAATATACTAAAGAAGAGATAGAAATCTTTACGGTCGCTCGTGATATTGATACTAAAGTAAAAAGTGGTTATGAAATGATGGATAAAGAGACGATGCAAAGAAGACCTGTAAATTATGGGGACTTTGTTATCTTAATGGACCGTTCGAGTAGTTTTGAATTATATAAGAAAATCTTTGAATACTTAAATATTCCCATTACCATTTATCGGGATAAGACCATTAGTGATTCTATAGATATTTCTATAATTAAGAATATTTATAATCTTTTAGTACTTATCAAAAAGAAAGATTTTGGAACTATGTTTTCCTATTCTTTTATGGCAGTTGCTAGAAGTTATTTATTCAATACGAGTGATAAAGAAATTCTTAAAGTTATAAATAGCCGTACGTTCGCTGAAACCAAGATTTATCAAAATTTGTATGAATTAGTTAAGGAATTAGACAGTTTACCTAATGACAAACTTTATCAAAAAATTATTGCAAAATTTAACTTTGAAGAGGCTTTTATTACGACGGGTAATATTTCCGAACATATGGTTACTATTGATTCGATAGGGAAAATTGCTGAAAATGCCGCATCATTTGGTTATACTCCTTATGAGTTTTCCGATTACCTAAATCAAGTTTACGAAAAAGGTTTAGATATTAAGTTATCTTTAAACAAAGAAGCATCTAATTCGGTAAAAATAATGACCATCCATGCTTCTAAAGGTTTAGAGTATCCGGTTTGTTATTTTACCGGTTTATTTAAAAAGTTTAATATCGATGATTTAAAAAATAAATTCTATTATGATAATAATCTAGGATTTATAACTCCGTATGTTAAGAATGGTATTCATAGTACGATTATCAAGATGATGTTAAAGAATAAATATCTTTTGGAAGAAATAAGTGAAAGATTAAGATTATTTTATGTAGCTTTAACAAGAGCTCGTGAAAAGATGATCTTGGTAGGAGAGTTTTCTAAAGATGAATTAGCTTATAAAGTAAATGGAGTTATAGACAATGAAACACGTAATAGTTACCGCAGTTTTCAAGATATGTTAAATTCTATTTATGATTATTTAAAGCCTTATTTAAAAGATGTAGATTTGGACAGTCTTAATCTAACTAAGGATTATAATTTATCTGTAAAAAAAGATTTGGAAATTTTAAAGTCGGAGCCAGGAAATTTAATTGAAATTGAAGAATATCATCCTGATAGTAAGCTTATTACTAGTAGCCATTTTTCTAAGAATACTAATACTCTTAGTACAAAAGAGGAAGAAAAAAATATAGAATTAGGTTTAAGAATGCATTATCTTTTGGAGATAACGGATTTTAATAATCCTGATTATCAAGATTTTAATG
>CAKOOW010000023.1 GCA_934098445.1 uncultured Bacilli bacterium | reverse complement strand
TTTTAGTAGCACGTTTAAATGTTTTCGCAAATTGCTTTTCATTTAAACCATACATAAATCTTACCTTTTGTTTTTCTTGTAACTGAACACCATATTCACTTAACTTTCTCTTACGATCTTGTCCGTGAATACCAGGAGCATAAGGTCTTCTTGCAAGTTCTTTACCATTTTCTAAAGTAGAAAAACCAAGATGACGTGATTTCTTATATTGAGCACCAGTATATCTTGCCATAAAATATTCTCCTTTCATTATATTTTGCTTTTACTTAGTATACCTACCATTTCTAGGGGAGTCTATCCAGATATTTTCTCTTTAGGCAGTCATAAGATACTTATAACCAAAACCGTGATAGACACTTCTCTAAACTTTAGGCACTGCCAATTAAATGCAAGAATAATTTACCATATTCCCTTTCTAAAGTCAATTGGCTTTTCCAAAAAAAATAGCCATTTTTGTAAGAATAAATTGTTTTTTTACGAAAAAAATGTTATCCTTATATTAGTTATGATAGAGAAGGAAAAGTGTAAGTATGAAAAATAAGTTAAAAGTGGATTTTAAAAACAAAAAAACAATAATAGTCTCCATATTAATAGGTCTAATTCTAATAGGACTAATAATATTTATTTGTACAAAGATATTTCATAAGGATAAAGAATTAACTCCAGATAATCCAACTACTAATGAGTTTGAAAATTATCTTAAAGATGCTATTAAACCTTTTGATGAAGATAGTATTAAAGATTATATAGATAGCACAAATAATATTGCGAAAGTTGCGAAAATATATTGGGGAGCTAATTACACTGGTAATGATTATGATACCATCAAAATTTTATATACTTTAAGTCGACTATTTTATGATGATTCTGACTTAATAGATTATATGGTTGGAGCTGGCATGTTTGATGAGGACACGGAGTTGGGTGAAGTAAAACTATCCATTAAATTTATAAATAAAGCCTTAGCGGCTAAATTTAAAAATACGGAAATTAAAGCAAATACAATTTTGAACGATGGTTTTTTCAAAGGAGTAAACGCATTGTTTTGCGATAAAACAATGTGTACTATTGTAATATCAACAAATTCAAGCAATGACGCTAAATCAAACGGCTTATATAGAAACGATAAAGGCGAGTTAGCAAAGACTTCATCTGGATATGAATTATCCTTAAGCTACTATTATTATGAATTATCTCTTAGTGGGGCAATGGATATAAAAATATATGATAATGCTGCTAAAGAAAAAACAATATGTGAAGCAAGTGTTATAAAACTCTATTTTGGAAATTTTGATACATCAGATATTTGCGATACCAATACTGAATTTAAAAAAGTTAAATATTATTTTGACAAAGATTATAGGTATATTAAATCTGAAGCACTATAAGAAAGGAGAAAGAATATGAAAAAAAATGCACTATTTTTAGTTATTTGTTTTTTAGGACTTTTTATTAAAGTAAATGCCGCATCATGTTCATTAGAAAAGAGAGTCAAACTTAACAATGAAGCTGGAGCGGTAACTGCTACTTCAGAACCATTTGAGTATAATTATATGACAAATGATGATATAACTGATGAGCAAATAATTCAGACATCATATTTAGGCGCCATAAAAATATATAATTTGACCGAAAACTTATATGCTATAGCAGCGTATGGTGATGATAAAAAAACTATTAATTATGGCTCTGGGTCAAATAATATTAATACGATTTCTACTGGAGCAATGGATATTGTAAAGGAATATACTGTATCAGTTTATCCCACTGACACTTCATGCGGTAAAGATGCAATACGTACGCTCCAAGTAAGTGTCCCAAGATATAATACGTACAGTGTTACACCAAAATGCATTGAATATCCTGATTACTTTTATTGTAGTAAATTTTTAACTGTTGATAATATTTCTAGAGAAGATTTTTCTTCTGGATTAGAACAATATATAAACAGTCAAGACTCGAAAAAAAATGAGAATAGGCATGAAGGTTTTCTAAAATCAGCGGAAAATCTTATAAAAAAACATTGGCTGTTATCAGGGATATTATTAATAACACTGATAGCTGTTGTAATAAGTATAGTTTTAAATAAAATAAGGAAAGACAAGGAGAGAATAGTATAATGAAAAAAGCTAAAAAAATGATATTTATTATATTATTATTATCAATATTTATTCAATTTTCATCAGTAAAAGCAGCAAGTATTTGTACTGCTACTTTGGAAAATTTGACTAAAAATCAGACAATAACTTATGACAGTATAATTAATCAGAGTAATTGTGATAAATCAAACTATAAAAGTTTTGCTACAATATCCCCAAAACCAACAAATGCTAAAGGAATTGAGTTTGGCAATAATTCTATCAAAATTACAAATCCAGGAGGCATGTCACCTAATTTAACACTAACACTAACTTATATGACGAAAGATGGTAATACAGAAGCATTTGTAATTACAACAATTTTTTCCCCAGCAAATTCCTCATCACAAACAACAGAAACAAAGTCTTGCTATTGCCTTGGCAATGATTGTCAATCTTCATCTAGTGGTTATGGTGCTGGTTGGGTAAAACAAGATAGTAACGCAAAATGCGAGAGTAGTGGAAATTCTAGCTCACAGCCTAGTGATACTGAAGATGATTCGGAAAAATGTTACTACGTAACTGAACAGAATAAATATATTTGGAATAAAAAAACATTTTTCAATAATAGTGGGTATCACACTGAAGAAAAATCGGAGTTTACAACAAAAGAAACATGTGAAAGTGAAAAGAATACCCCAACTAATGATGAAATTACTACTCCAAATAAAACTAATGATAGTAGTAGTTCAAGCTCTACAACTTCAGAAATAGGAGTATCTGGAAATAATGCTTGTACCCGTTTTAGAGTGTCAAGAGTTAGAGGATATAACTGTTCAAGTGAGTCCGCCTGCAAGAATGGAAAACTTAATAGTATTCCTGATACATATTTCAACAATTTAGTTGGAAGTCCATATCATTATTATTTTGTATATAAAACGTATTATGATTGTGATGGCTTTGATAAGACAACACCAATAACATCGTTTTGTATTGATCCAGCTCTTGAGGGTCCTCAGGTAGCTGGTTATACAGGCACTGAAAATGGCTTTAAATATAAAGGCTATAACATATATGATGGTACAACTGAAGCATTGGATATAAATAATAAATTTCATAAAGGATTATACCATCTATATACTCATTGGTACATTGACAATAGAAAAAAAATAGAAGCAGTTCACCAACAAACCGATGAAGATTTTGTGGATTTTATAATGGACAATGTGGCTAGAAAATTAAGATTGACATATGATACTGCAAATCTAAACAGATATTATCCTATAGATAATACAAAAGGAAAATATCAAAGCCATTGGTCCGAAACTGAATACGATGCTTATAAAGATAATAAGTTAGGAGTTAGTGGTGGCAACTCCGAAGTCAAAAAATTAATAAAAGAAATATGGGAAGAAGTACAAAATTTTGTTGAAAATGGAAAAATTGATACTTCGACATCTTATAGTGATAATTGGGTAATGCCACTTAAGTCATATAATAGAATAACCGGTGATTGGGATGGCAAATCTGATAATGCCGAACACAGAAGATGTGGATTATCTACTGGTAAAGGCTGGGATGGCAGCGAAAGCCATAGTGGTATAGATTTTTCAGCTAATGAAGGAACAGAAGTGTATGCGGCTCAGGCGGGAACAGTGCTAGCAACAACTAAGAATAATGCGACAATGGGAAATGCTGTTATTATAATTGTTAAATCATCAGATGGTACTGAGTTAAGAACAAGATATCTTCATTTAAGTAAAATAGCTGATGGAATCTCAGCCAACACTGTTGTAAAGCAGGGCCAATTGATTGGATATTCTGGGTATAGCCTTGATAAAAATAATAAACCCCAATATCATCTTCATTTTGATGTTTCAACCAATGATGTTACATCAAAAACAACCTATGGGAAAACATTAGTTAATCCAAGAAAATATCTGCCAATGGATAATATTAATCGTTGTTCTCAAACCGCCTATACGCAGGAAACCCCAAAAGAAAGCGAAGGAACTATTGTTAAGGCCAGTGGGACAACTGTTAAATTTGAAGTTAACCAATTGACAAGTCCAAAGTCAACAAATAACAATAAAGGAATATCAGCTGAATTAGAATTTATAGTAAAAAGTGATAATACAAGCGTTTTAGATTCTATAATTAAAGATGGTAATTATAAAATTGTTGCCAAGACAGATAAAAATGAATATTTTGATGTTGATGCCGTAAAAGAAACTGAGTGGACTGCAGTTGATGGGGGTTATTCCATTAAATATAAAATAAGTGAAGATAATGTCTATGCTAAAGTTACAAATAAAAAAATAGAAAAAGTAACGGTTGGCTTACAAATATCATATTATGACCCATATTCAATCAGCAATATTATGATATTAAATACGAATGAAACTAATAAAAGTAGTAAAGCCTTACAAGATTTTGTGACTTTCTTAAAAGGAAATATAGATAAATTTCAGGGGGTTTCCATTAACTTTGAAGCGGAAAAAACAAGTTGTAAGCCTAGTTATGCAATGGTATGCGGTCTTCCTACTTATTATTTAATAGAAGGAACACAATCAAGCACGGCTTTCAATGCTGTAATGTCTGGAATTAAGAATGCTGGCGATTTGCAAAATGTGCTTGGTTCAGCTTTAGACATAATAGATACATTAAAGAATTTTAATTTAGAAAAACTAACTAAACATGATTTAAATCTTATACTAGGATTGCTTTCTAATTTTGCCGAGGACGGCTCAGCTCTAGCTTCAATTAAGGCCGATTTGACAAACATTTTAACTCCATTGGTTAATAAGGGAAATAACACAGCTAAAAATTTAGTTACCCTTTTACGAAGTGTTTCGTATGATGGTAAAGATACGAAAATTAATTTTATAAATCTTAGTACTTTAATTATTAATGTATTAGATCAGTCTTTGAATGGTAATGGTTTAGAAGGCTTAAAAGCTGATTGGGGTGATATAGTAGATTATTTAAATGAAGGTGTAAAAAATGGCACCATCTCTATATCAACAACAGAAACGTTTGAAAATATTTATAATTTGATTAAATCATCAGATACAAGTCTAGCTACCATATTAACTGCATCGCAACAAATTGTAAAATGGGTTCATAATAATTCCTTGTTGACAAATATAACGCAAATTAAAAGTGAATTTACAGCAGCTTTATCATCAATTACTATGATTTTTACTGATACAACGCAAGGTTTAAATTCAATTTATAATGGATTAAAAGACCTAATTAGTCAAGTTGATATAACTAAATCATTAGCCGATCCTGGAAATTATAACATACTTACTACTTTAAAAAATACTATTACTGTTGATTGGAAGAAATGTATAATTGGAGAAGACGGTAAAGAAGCCACTGACCCAGCTGGAAATTCTTATACCATTCAACAAAGTAATGATAATGGTTATGATATGTTCTGTTCAATAGTTTGTAAAGAAGATTATGCCATAAAGATGCCAGGAAATTTAGAAACGGTATATGCTGGCAGATATATTTCAACAAATATTGATAATGTTTATCATGCTACCGTTGGAATGGCTGGTCAAAGAACATGCGTTACAACTGAAATAAAAAATGATAAATACAAGGAAGAAGCCCTAGCTAAAAAAGATGAAATGTTAGAAGCTTATAATAGGTTCTATTCTAATTATAATATTTATCTTAATTTAAAAGCGAAAGAAAAGCAAGAAGGGCAATCTAGTGGTTTAACAAGTAATAAAGCCAATCATACATTTAAAAATTTCGGCGATACTTCAAAAAAATTAGAAGAAGTACAAAAGAAAGTCGAAAATGCTGTACAAGATACTATAATGCAATATGTAGATGAATTATTTGACAATGATACATCAGCAAGATTAAAAGCCTCATTAAGTGGTGATGATCTGAAAAATTTAGCGGCTTCATTGATTGCCAAAGGTTTTGAAGGAATGATAAATGGTAAGGATGCCGGTGATATTTTTGATGAATATGTAGAGGAACAAAGTGCCAAAGTGTTAGAATCGGCTAAAGCAAAGTTAGCCTCATTTAAAGAAGATTTAAGTACAAATGTCAATAATGCTATAAAAACTACTGTTGGTGATTCAATAAAGGGTTTCTTGGGAGGTCTTGGATTAAGTTCTTTAGAAATCGCTTGCAATGCAGGTTCATCGTGGTTAGCAAAATTATTTGGAGTTGGTGAAGCTGTTCAAGCTGCATGTTCAGGATATTCATTTGCATCTACAACATTATATAAAACCGTAGAAGGTTTAAATTCAGCATCAGGTTATAAAATATTCCAATTAGAAGAACCAATAGAAGTAAATGGCTCATTTCACCCATACACATACAAGGATAATACCAGTGCTCAAACTAAATTAGCTTCAGAATTCGTGGAAAACAATAATGAAAATCAGAAGTATAGTTTTGAATTTAATACATGGAAAATTACTGTTCCAATTATGAAAGGACAGTCTGCTGGAAGTTTTGATGCAGGCACATTGTCATATGGTAGTTTACTTTTAAATGCGGGAAGTCAGATTACAAAATTGATGAAAGATTCTGGATTATTCCAAGATGAAGATAACTCTTCTTTAGGAGCGATTGAAACCGGCTTTAACCAATTAAAATCGCAACTTACAAATTTTGGAAATATATCAGATATTGGTTCACTGGACAACATAAGTGATATGAACTTTGATAAATTAATGTCAGTTATGACTGGTGTACTTGGAAAAGTTGATAAAATTACAAAGGCTGCCGATGGATTAATGTCAGGAATAACTGACACAGTTGATAAAACTATATTATTTTACTACAATTTCTTAGGCTTATTTAATCCTTATTATGCTGCCTTAGCTGAGGCAAGGAGCCAAATGGAAATTGCTAAGCAAGATTATACAGCTGCTCAAAAAACATTAATAGATATGGCTAGCAGAATGAATGCTTGTACAGAATGGTCTAAATCTTATGATTTTAATCCAACACTAGAATTTACTTATGGATATCCTAAAAATAGTATATTAGATTATATTGTTAATAGAAATGATAAAACAACTGAAAAAGTTTATTTAAAAGATATAAATAAAGGTGAACCAGAAACTGTTTCTTATTATTGTGATGCTGGAGTCGAAACTGAAAATGTTCAGGACTGGGATGTTATAACATCTGGTAAATGTAGAACAAATGATGGAATTATTGGCAGTATGTTAGGAGCTTTCCTAGATGACGATAGTATGGTTGCAAATTTACTAAATTCTTTCAAAAATTCTAAATCAGGTCTTGCAAGTCTAAAAAAATTAATAAGCAACTCAAAGTTAAAAGAATACATTCCTGATAGTAAAAAATCAGCTTTAAGTGATAAAATTTGTTCATTCTTTGGTCAAAATGCATGTGATATATTTGGCGATGACGAAGATTCACTTGTAACATATATTCCTGGTAACATTGTTTATAAATTAAATAATGGAAGCACATCGGGAATTGAAAGTTCTAGCAATTTATTTAGTATTCTCGGAAATGGTGGAGGTATTAGCGGATTTTTAAATAGTCTTACTAAGAACATAACATATGGAACTGGTATGGGTACATCTGTAAATTATAAAGATGCTGCTAAAGTTGTAAATATTACAAGATATGGTAATCCAGGTGTTTCTATCTCCGGATTAAATCTACAGAATTTTGCTAATATGTTTGTCAATTATGCTTCATCAAAATTTGGAAATAGTATGAGTAGTAAAATTACTGATGCTTTAGCAAATTGGAATGGTCAAGGTTCTCAAGAATTTATTTATTATAAACCAGAAAAACAATATTGGACGACATCAAATAAGGGAATATATACTTCTCAAAAGCCTAGTGATGCCGATGCTGTATTAGTTGATATTGGTGATCCTGGATTAACTGACCCAAGCGTTGTATCTGGAACGGATGCTGCTAAAGAAGCTGATGGTAAGATTTATCCAATCGCGTTATCAACTCAGGCCGGACTATATCAATATCAAATTAAAATTAATGGCGTCGGTCAATATTATAACAATACTACTGCAACGGGTCGTATTATTGGCGATACTGGCTATATTAGTGGTCTCCTTGCAAATCAATATGTATGCTTCTATGAAGTAAAAACCGAGCCAGAGACACCAGATCAAAGTTGTGAAGATATCTTAAATTCAACGGATTGTCAAGAAGAAAATGAAGATGGTACAAAGAAATCATACTTAGACTTATTTATGGGTACTAGTAAAGATAATAAATTATATGAAGAATATGAAAACAAAGCTAATTCTTGTATAAATAAACTTCTTGCCGATGGTAATGCTTGTTGTAATATAATTGATAAGACAAAAGTTCCATCAAGTAATGAAACTTATAATAAAGTATGTAAGACTAATAGCAATGGAACCCCATGTTCTGGTATTAAATTATATGGTGAAGATAGTGCTCTACAAACCACTATAACTACTAAAAATAATTCTGCTTTAATTAGTAACAGTGGAACATTACAATTCTATACTAAAGTTGTTTCTAATTATGATTTATTCCCTAATGGTGGTAAATCTAAGGGATATAACTGGAGTGGTAAGACATCTGGTTATGAGAACAAGAGTGATGATGGTGCTCCTGGCAAACAAGATTTAAGTAATATCATTGAGCAAATTGAAGATGTTGGCGATGGTATTTATGCAGATGATGAAAAGTACTTAGAATACTCTATTACTATGAATTCCGCTTGTATGAATGCTATTAAGACTTATAATAAAAATCAAGAAATAATCGATTTAGGATTTGGCGACTATAGTGCAAGTTCAATTAGTAAAGAATCTCGTGAATATAAATCACAATTCCTTGCTGATATTCAATCTAATAGTGAATACTCATCTTGTAAAATCGATAGTTATTTAAAATAGAAAAGAGGTAGAAGAAAATGAAAGAATCTTACTGGGGCTACTGGTTAGTAATGCTAGGTATCCTAGTTATAGGCGTAATGCTTCTAATTAGTAGTACCACAACAGGAACTACCCAAGACTATTACGAGTTAAAGGAAACAGCATCGGCATCGATGGTTGATGCTGTCGACTACTCATATTATCGTTTATATGGTGATTTAAAGATTTCTAAAGAAAAGTTTATTGAAAACTTCATTCGCCGTTTCTCTGAGTCAGCAACAATGACAAAAGAATATAATATATCATTTTATGATATTCATGAAGTACCTCCTAAAGTAAGCGTAAAAATATCTAGTGTTAGTAATTCTGTAAATGTTGCCGGTACAACTAATAATAGTTTTGATTTAGTTAATAAAATTGATATGGTTTTAGTTGGTGGTTCTGAGGGTACGACTGCATCTCAAACAAGTGGTGATGCTGTTCAAAAATGTTTAACTTATGAACCCAAACCAGATCTTGCTATTACTTTACAAAAAGTCTTAAATGAAACTGGTGATGATGGTTTAAATCAAGACTTAAGAAATCGTATTTTGAGTGCTAATTTACCAAATTTAAGAAAGTGGGCTAGCCAAAAAGGGGATCCTAGTAAAGTTGATAATACAACTGGTTCTTATTGGTCAGAATTTATTAAAGCCATGATTTTAGATTTTAGCAAATCTTTTGGTACTGATAGTGAAGCTGAATTTATTGCTAATGATCCAACCAGGGACCCAAATGCTAATGCTTCAGAAATTAATAGTGGTATAATTGGCTATGCTATTTTCAATGAATGGTTAGTTAATAATAAATTAGTAAGTTAATTACAAGGGAGAATAAAAATGGATAAAGTAAAACAAGAAATAAAAAAAGTCTTATCGAATAAGAATACTCTAACAATAATCATTGTTATCCTTGGTATCATTGGTCTTTATGCTATCTATAACTACCGAGTCAATCAAGCCGTAACCACTATTAGAGTTCCTTATGCGAAAAAAGAATTAACTAGTCGTAGTCAAATTACGGCAGATGCTATTGGCTATACCGAATTACCAAAAAGAATAGCTAAAAGTCTCGGAATAGTAACTTCTAGTGCTAACATAACTAGTAATTATGTTAAGTATGGAGAAACTATTCCTGCTAATAGTTTCTTCTATAAAGATTATATTGTTTCCTTTGAAGAAGCTACTACTAATGAATTTTCCAATATTCCTGATGGGTATACCGCTTATAACCTAGCCGTAGATATCAACTCGACTTATGGAAATTCTATTTATACCGGAAACTATGTTGATTTATTTGTTAAAGCAACATCTAGTACGAATAAAGTTATCTTTGGTCGTTTAATCCAAGGAATAAAAGTCTTAGCAGTCCTAGACTCTAGTGGAAATGATGTCTTTGAATCATCTAGTGATACTAGAACTCCTGCTCAGATGTGGTTTGCAGTTCCTGATGAATTATATACTCTTTTAAAGAAAACCGAGTACATTGGTGGTATAAGTGTTATGCCAATTCCAAGAAATGCTAGCTATTCCTCAACAGATAGAGATGCTACAATTGATTCCCAATATATCCAAAACTTTATTTTATCAAAATCAATTAGTGTCAGTCAGAATTTTAATACCCCTAATACTAATGGAAATGAGGCGACTAACTAATGAAAAATGCTCTAGCACCAATAAAAAGATTTATTCAAAATAAAAACACCGTAACAATTTTATGTATTCTAGCCGGAGTTCTAGTCTTAGTAATCGGTTATAACTACCGAGTTAATAAGGCTATCGACCTCGTTAGTATTCCTTATGCTCTAAAAGAAATTCCTAGAAAAACTCAAATTACTAAGGAAATGATAGGACACGTTAAAGTCCCTCGTACTTTAGTTAAAAATGCTAAGAATATAATAACTACGGATAAAGAACTAATTAACTATTATTCTAGTTATTCTAGTGATATTCCTGCTAAAAGTTTATTCTATACCGAATCAGTCTTAAAAGAAGAAGAAATGCCTGATTATGCTTTTATGAATATGCAAGATGGTTATACGGTTTATTCTTTAAAAGTTAATAATAAATCAACCTATTCGAATCGTTTCCGTCCTGGAGATTATATCGACCTTTATATGGAAGCTAAAGACAATGGTAAAGTTATGATGGCTATCCTAGTAAAATCCATTAAGATTAAAGCTATTAAAGACTCTAGTGGTAATTCTCTTTTAGAAAACACTTTATCAGGAGGAACCCCAGCTGCTTTACTATTCGAAGTTGAAGATAAGTTATTTGACCTTCTAAAGAAGAGTGAATATGTTACTAATGTTGAAATTATTCCGGTACCAAGAAACTCTAACTATACTAAAGAAGAAGGTTCTACTACCGTCTCAACCGAAGAAATTACTAATTATATATATAATAAAACAGAAACCATAACTAATTAGAAAGAAGGAATATTATGAATGAAGCAATCTTTGAACAAATGGACTTCGGTCCCTTGGCCGAATTCTTAGCTGATGATGATATTACCGATATTTCTTATTCTAATAATGGTCAAGTTTGGTTAAAAACCTTATCTAAAGGCGTTTATCAAGTAGAACGTCCCGATATTAATAATACTTTTATGGAAAAGCTTGCCTTTCAATGCTCTAATGTCATGGGGAAAACCTTCAATATGGCGCACCCCTTATTAGATGCTGAATCCGCTGAACTCCGTATGAATTTCATCCATGAATCAATTGCTACGAACGGTATTGCTTGTCTTATCCGTAAGACTCCTGCTAAAATCCGTCTTAATAAACAAAAATTAATTAATGAAGAATATATCACGGAAACTTTACATGACTTCTTGATGAAGTGTGTAGCCGGTCATGCGAATATTATCGTCGCTGGAGAGACTGGTTCTGGTAAAACGGAGCTTTTAAAATACTTAGCTTCTAATATTAAGGAAAATGAAAAAATTATTACGATTGAAGATACTTTAGAATTACACTTAGACCGTATTTTCCCCCATCGTGATATTGTCGCTATGAAGACTAATAATATCTGTAGTTATACCGATGTTCTAGTAGCTTGTATGCGTCAGAACCCGATTTGGATATTACTATCCGAGGTTCGTTCCGGAGAGGCCGTTATGTCAGTAAGAAATGCTATTTCTTCAGGACATAATATTCTTTCTACTATTCATGCTGATAAAGCCTCATCTATTCCCTTACGTATGTATTCCTTGATGGAATCTAGTCAAGATGTTGAACAATTCTTAAATACTATTCATCGTTATGTCCAAGTAGGTATTTATGTTAAAGGTTATTTCAGTAAGAAATTTAATCGTTTCCAAAGAGAGATTATTGAAATATGTGAATTCTATGTCGATGAAAATAATAAACCTCAGACTAATGAAATCTATAAAAAAGCTCTAGATGGACATTATATCTTAAAGAATCCTACTCAACACTTATTAGATTACTTAAGTATTCAAAATGTTATGTTAGATAAAGATACCTTCCATCTAGGAACTAATACGGAGTATGATGGTGATATAGAAGCTGATTTAGAAAAGTATAAGGAAGAAGAAAGTGGAGTACCTAAAGAAGGAACTAGTCAAGTTAATAACCCTAGTCCAAATAGTGACCAAACCTCTTTGAATAATCAAACTAGTAATGCAAGTCCCGTAGGTAATCAACCTAATACCGGAGTAGATCCAAGTAGAGGAAATACTAGTATGGCTAATGGAGTCCCTGAAAATCTTAGTAATACAACCATAAATAATCAGAATACAACTAGTACTATCCAAGAAGAAATCTTATAGGAGGACAATATGGAATTAATAATCTTAATAGCTTTAGCACTCTTTGCTTATTCTTATCGTATGAATGCCACCGATGGTGCTAAAGGAGCTTTTAAATTTATTCAAGATGGTGTTACTAGTCTTTATGATAAGTATGCTCCTTATAGTTTTAAACAAGTCCGAGAGAAAACTAAAGAGCTAGGTGAGGAATATACTGTTAAACAATATATTAGTCAAGTTGTTTTATTTGGAGTTGTTGCGGGAGGTATTGCTTATCTTTACTTCTATAATCTATTTATAACTATTATATATGCCGTGATTGCTATTGCTTTTATCCCATATTTATCTTATTTACGTACGCAAAGAATCTATTCAGAATATATCTTCGAACAGATTCAGACTTATACGACTAATGTTATCATGGAATTTAATACGACTCAGAGTTTTGTTAAGTCCCTAGAAGGTGTTGTCGAATCTGGTATCTTAGAAAAACCCGTCGTAGATGATGTTCAGATGATGATAAATATGGCTTATGCTAATGGTACCATCGATCAATCGATTGCTTATTTCAATGAAAAGTATCCTTATTATATGGTTAAAAACATGCACCAATTGTTCTACCAGATTACTAAGGAAGGTTCCCGTGATGCTGGGGAGTCATTAGAAAATATGTCTTTAGATATCGATGCTTTAGTAGAAAGTGTTTATCGAGACCGTATGGATAGAGCAAACTTCCATAAGAAATTCTTAACTTTCGGTATGGCTTTGTTCCTACTAGCGGCCGTTATGCAGTTCCTTCTTGGTAAAGACTCATATATTAAATTACTAGATATGTGGTATGTTAAATTAATCTTACACTTAATTATTATTATCAACTGTTACTTCTTGTTAACAGGAGAAAAATATTACAATGAAGATGTGGGGGTTGAGTAGATATGTATTTTGAAATATTAGGATTATCCGCTTTATATATCTTTGTTTTAAATAAGACCAAGGTAATTGATATTAAAAAGTGTATTAATGATAATGTTGGTTACTTCTTAAGATTTAAAGAAAGTGATTATGACTTTTTAGTCCGTACTAAGTATGGAGAAGGTGTTGATCCTGACTACTTATTTGGAAAAAGAATTACCACTGGATTAGTAACTGCTTTATTAGTTATTTGTTTCTTTATTAATAAGTTTAGTTATATCTATGTGATAGTGGCAATTGTCGCCGGAATTTTAATGTTTAAATCTAGTTATAGTAATCTAAAGAGTTATTATAAAAATAACTTACATACGATTGATGCGATGTTGCCTCATTACTTAAAAGGTTTAGAAATCTTAATTCAACACTATACCGTACCAGTTGCGATTGGTAAAAGTGTTGATACGGCTCCTGAAATCTTTAAGAAGGGCTTACTTGAAATGATTGCCAAGATTAATTCTGGTGATAGTTCCATTGAACCTTATATGGAGTTTGCTAGAACTTATCCGGTAAGAGATTCTATGCGTATGATGCGTTTACTTTATCGTTTAGGTTTAGGTCGTCAAGATAGAAAACAAGAACAGTTATTAAATTTCTCTAGATCTATTTCTAATCTTCAACAAAAAGCTCGTGATACGAAATACAAAGAAAGATTAGATAAGATGGAAAATAAGACTATGAGTATGCTTATTTCCACTGGTCTTGGCGTTATGATTCTCTTAGTCCTTGCTGTAATGCAGATGATGAATGGTTAGAACTCATAAAGAGTTCTTTTTTTGATACCCTATATAAATAATGAAAATATTCTTTGAGGCTGTATCATCTAAAGTATATAGTATACTACCTTAAAGTTCGTAAAATTACAATTATTTTTTGATGTATTTTATATAAAAAATAGGAATAATGAATTTCGCCATAGCTGTGGCAAAATTGGTGAAAGTCCTATAAATACTGGCTTTGTAAAGTATTAGTCTTGACGTTTGGTTTACATTTTCTTTCATAGAGTTCGTAACTCTATGAAACCCATTTCCTGTTCTTATTTTTATCATTATACTTAGATATTATCATATATTTAAGCATTTTTCCTTAGTAAACTAACTTTTTAATAGTCAAAATTCTGGTCAAAGAAATATCAAATAATCCTAGATATTATCTAACTTTCCAGAAAATATCCTGTATAAGAAGCATTGCTTATTTCTAGTCAAAATTCTGGTCAAATCGCCTTCCAAGCCAGTATTCACCTAAGACTTTCTTGAAGTTACGAACTCTATGAAAAGGGTGGATTATGAAAAATAAGTACTTAAGAAAAATAAGATTTAAGAGATATGCAAAATATTTTTATATGGGTTTTCTTTGTCTAGGTTGTTTTATTCTAGGGATATATTTTACCTATTCAAAGTTTAGTGTGTCTAAAGATACGGAAGTCATAAGGACAACTGTTGGTGATTTTATTTCTGGTGATGTAGTCATTGGAGCTTATATTAATGGAGAGTATTCCAAGACATTACCACAGAAAAGTGATGGTTACATTGCCGAAAAAGTGGTCTGTGATAATAATGCCATTGGTGAGTGGGATTATGAAAAATGGTCTTTAATAACTAAAAATATAACTACTAGAAGTAAGTGTAATGTTTATTTTAAAGATGGTGTTTTAGCTAATTATGATTATAGTGATTCCGAAGGAGTATTTACAGTTCCTATCTCTGGAACCTATAAATTAGAGGTTTGGGGCGCTCAAGGTGGCGGCTGGTTTCACGTGACTGGAGGATATGGCGGATATGCGACCGGTCAAATTACTTTATCTAAAAATGATAAACTTTATATCAATATTGGCAGGTTCGGTGAAAATAAAGGTGAGAATACCAATTATATTATTCCGGCTGGTGGAGGTGCCACCTACATTGCTTTATCCTCAGGAAAATTATCAACCTTTAAAAATAATCTTTCATCCTTACTTATCGTCGCTGGTGGAGGCGGCGGCTCCGAATGGGCTTTTGGTTATGGTGGTTCTGGAGGCGGTTTTATCGGAAGTGCTGGTGGGAAAGGAAAAGAGAACACAATGGAATCAATTACTCCAACTGCTCAAGGCGCCACTCAAACATCAGGGGGTACTTCTACTTCTATAGATTCACGTAGTAATTCGACGAATATTTATAATGGAACTTTTGGTCAAGGTGGTTATAGTATTGGAGGCGATGGCGGCGGTCAAGGTGGTAATGGTTTTTACGGTGGTGGAGCTTCTGATTATGCTGGTGGCGGCGGAGGTGGTTCCGGTTATATTGGCAATTCTTTATTAACTCAAAAAGTTATGTACTGTTATGAATGTACTGAATCAACGGAAGAAAATACTAAAACTACTTCTACAACTTGTAAATCTGAAACTCCAGATGAAAGTTGTAGTAAAGAAGGAAATGGTTACGCTAAGATAACTTTAATAACCACTGATTAAAAATTCTTAGAAATATTTTCCAACTGACTATGGAGAGTCCATAGTCTTTTTACAACTCAAAATTACAGAAAGTAAATATCTAAAGAAAATTCAAGATTTTTTAAAAAAGTTTAGCATTTTTGAATTAAAATCGAGGGGTACTCCTAATATATTATATATAGAGGGGTAAATTGATACCACCATCAGTAAAGTAAAAACACTAAAAAAAGACTAATCTCATCTTGACAAAGAGAGGGGAGGTTGGTACTATGGGAAAGAAAAGGAAGTTTTAAAAATGTATAACTATATAACAGGAATCATAAAAGAAATTGGGACAAATTTTGTTGTCATTGAAAATAATAATATTGGCTATCAAATCTATGTTGGTAACCCTTATGTTTATAGAGAAAATTTAGAGTATACTATCTACTTATATAACTATATTAGAGAAGATGAATATACTCTATATGGTTTTAAGAAAAAAGAAGAGAAGAACTTATTTTTAAGACTAATTAATGTTAAAGGATTAGGGCCTAAAATGGCTTTGCCGATGGTATCAACAGGTAATACGGCTGATGTAATTGAGGCAATTGAAAGAGAAAATCTAGTATACTTAACAAAGTTTCCTAAGGTTGGAGATAAGCTAGCTAGACAGATTATCTTAGACTTAAAAGGAAAACTTGCTGATCATCAAGACTTATTTGCTGTTAAGGACTTAGATGAATTAGTTAGTGTCTTAGAATCTTTAGGGTATAAAAAGAATGATATTAAGGCGATATTACCAAAAGTAGATGCGACTAAAGAATTAGAAAGTCAAATAAAGGAAGCATTAAAATTATTAATGAGTAGGTAAGAGATGAAAATAGGGATTGATATAGATGATACAGTAATGAATACTTTAGAAGTCATTGATGAGGCTGCTCTTTATTACGATAAAGTATATGTTGAGAATAAAGGATTTAAAGATAAGACTAAGTATGATTTTAAAGAAAGGTTTTATTGGACTGGTGAGACAAAAAAAGCTTTTCTTAAATTTTTTCGGAAGAATAATCTTTACTTAAAAGCAACGCCTAAAGGCGATGCTTTATATTACTTAGATAAACTCTATGAAGAAGGGTATGAGATTTACTTTTTGACAAGAAGAAGTGCTGATGAAGTCATTGATGTCTTAAGTCTTACTAAAAATGATTTAACATCTAAAGGCTTTAAATTTAAAGAGTGTTATATAAATTTATCTCGTAAGGGGCAAAAATGTCAAGAATTAGGAATTGATTATTTTATTGATGATGCAATTATTCAAATAGAAGATGTATCTAAATGTGGGGTAAAAACAATATTAATTGATACTTGGTATAATAAGGAGTATAAAGGGTTAAGAGCTTCTGGATTTCAAGAAGTATACAATATAATTAAAGGAGAATAAGTATGCAGGAAGATATTTACAATGCTAATATAAAAGATAATGATTTTGATAAGAATATTAGACCCGAGACTCTTAGTGAATATGTTGGGCAAGAAGAGATAAAAGCTAATTTAAAAGTGTTTATTAAAGCCTGTATGATGCGTGATGAAGTCTTAGATCATGTCTTACTTTATGGACCTCCGGGACTAGGAAAAACGACCCTTGCTTATATTATTGCTCATGAGTTAGGAGTAAATATAAAGACTGCTTCTGGTCCTTCGATTGAAAAGCCTGGAGATTTGGCTGCTATTCTTTCGGATTTAGAAGAAGGGGATGTCTTATTTATCGATGAAATTCATCGAATGCCAAGATTTATTGAAGAAATTTTATATCCGGCGATGGAAGATTTTGAGTTAGATATTGTCGTTGGACAAGATGGGAATACTAGAAATATTAAGTTACCATTGCCACCATTTACTTTAGTTGGGGCGACAACTAGAGCGGGGGATATCTCCAGTCCCTTAAGAGATCGTTTTGGAATAGTAGAAAAACTAAACTACTATACTGATGAAGAATTAAAAGATATTATCTTAAGAACTTCTAAAGTCTTAAATATGCCAATAAGTACAGAGGCTGCCTATGAGCTAGCTAAAAGAAGTCGTAAGACTCCTCGTATTGCTAACCGTTTATTTAAAAGAGTTCGCGACTTTGCCTTGGTGGAAAATTATGCCAAGATTGATGTCGAGTTAACCAAGAAAGCTTTAAATCGTTTAAAAGTTGATGAATCAGGATTAGATTCTATTGACTTAGAATATTTAGATGCTTTAATTACAAAGTTTAATGGGGGACCCGTGGGAGCAGGAACCATTGCCACCTCAATTGGGGAAGAAACAACTACTATTGAAGATGTGGTGGAACCCTTCCTTTTACAAGAAGGTTTCATTAAAAGAACCCAGCGTGGTCGAGTAGCAACTTCAAAAGCTTATAATCATCTCCATATTGAAATGAATAAAAAATAAGGGATATTTGGTCGAAAATAAAGTAAAATAATTTACTTTAAGTATTGATTTTGATATAATCAATATGAAAATAGGAGAGTTAGTGTGATATGAATAATAACCAAAGTATATTAGAAAAACTAAAAAATTTAATCGAACCAGAATCAAGTATTCTTACGGAATTACATAATAAGAAGAATAAAAATGAAGATATAGTAGCTAAATCGACTAAGAATATCGCTGCTAAGAATGAGACAATTGCGCATATTAAGAATGATATCAATGCCCTAGAGTCTCAAAATAAAACTTTAGTAGAGGCTTTTTCTCATCTTAAAGATACTGACTTGGGTTTGATTACTAGTGTCTTAAAATTAAAAGTTAATGTTAAAGAAGATTTAGATAAATTAACTAATCAATTACCTTTACAGATTACTATTAGAGAAAATGATATTACAGACTTAGAGACTGCTATTAAAAAAGAAGAAGAAACTCTAAAT
>CAKOOW010000022.1 GCA_934098445.1 uncultured Bacilli bacterium | reverse complement strand
CTCAGTAATTAAAGTTATATGCAAAATTGCATATTTTAAATAGAATTATTAGAAAATTTAATAGTGTGTTATAATACTAAAGGAGTTGAAATTATGTATGATTATAAATATAAAAAGGAATATAAATATAAACAACTAAATAGAAAAAAATTGGAAGAATTAAAAGATGTAATAGAAAATATAGATGGCTTAAATGTAAAAAGCATTAATGTGAATTTAACCAAAAAAACTAATAAATTGGTAGAAGAACAAAAACAAGAATTTAAAAACTTTAATGAATTATTTTGCTTTTTAGATGGCGGTATTAATCGTTTAGAAGATTTTAACTTACGATTAATTACTAGAGATGAAGATATTATTGATTTGGAATTTGAGCGTTATTTTTACAATTGGGAATTAACGTATAACAAGCAAACAACGATAACCGATAGTTTGATTTTAAATCTATCAAATATATTTACTTTTGATATTGTAAGCTTATTTAAACGAATGAAAAGCACATTACTGTTGGCTTGCTTTGCAATTCAACTATCATCAATGATTATATTTAAGTTTAAATGTTATATGACTATTGTGAGTTCAATTTTATTGCTTATTATGTTTTTAGTCTGCACATATGATAAATGCAGGCCTTATAATGAAAATGCTTTTATAGAAAGAAATAAGGATAATATTTTCTTTTATATTTTGGGAGTTATAACTCCTTATATTATTAATCTTGTTATAAAGTTATTTAGCAAATAAGTATGATAAAAGCTATGAAAATAGATTTAAAGGAGGATAATAATGAAAGAATTAATAGCAAAATTAGATGATGAAAATACAAAGAAAGAACTTTACGAGGCCATAGAAGAAGATAATACTTTAATAAATTACTACCATAATTTAATAAGAGGTTTTGGTAATCAAAATGAAGTTCATAATTATGTTGTTAGTATTATAAATAAATATAGATATAAGTTAGAAGTTAAATGCTATTACCAAAATCCAGGTAAAGATGATTTAGGAAATAATATAGGTGAAGAAATTAAAAATGCTCAAAGGGTAGTGGAAACATTTATTCAAGTAAAATTATCAATTGCTTTAAAAGAAACAACAACTGATGAATTAAATAAAAATAACGCAAGTAATTAAACATTTGCGTTATTTTCTATTCTGCTCCTTTATGGAACAATACTACATAGACAGTTTTAAATAATATTTTAATATCCATCTTAAGACTAGCATGATTAGAATAATATTCTTCTAATTTTAATCTTTCTTCAAAAGTAGTATTACTTCTACCATTGACTTGCCAATAGCCAGTAAGACCAGGTTTAGTCTTAAGAATAGTATCATAATAAATACCCATATCTTCTTCTTCTCTAGGTAAATATGGTCTATTACCTATTAAAGACATATCTCCTCTTAAAACATTTATAAGTTGAGGTAACTCATCTAAAGAAGTTCTTCTTAATATTTTACCCATCTTAGTAATTCTAGGATCATTCTTTAACTTCTTATTTAATTTATACTCTTTTCTAGCTTCTTTATCATTCTTTAATAACTCTTTTAAAACCTCATCAGCATTTACAACCATACTTCTAAACTTATAGAACTTAAATGTTTTTCCATTCTTACCAATTCTATCTTGACTAAAGAATATAGATTCATAATCATTATTTAAGATATATGATATCTTAACAATAAGTGCTATCGGTAATAAGAATATACAACCTATTAAGGATAATACTATATCAAATATTCTTTTAGCTCCTAGATAAATATACTTCTTGATATGTAAAGACTGTGTCTCTTCTAATGTTGCTTCACTATTCATAATATCTACTCCCCAAACTACAACTAATAAATTTAAAGCACAATAATTGTACCATAGAAATGATATCTTGGGTATATCCTTTTTAAGGAAAAGTATAATTTTTTTACTTGAAGATTATGGAATAATATAATCTTGTTTTATGAATGGTATTTATAATGGGTGAATTTGGAATCGTGAAAGTTGAATTACTTAGATAATTATTTTCTATTATAATATCATTTATGATGATTATAAAATGTTTACTTATTAATGGATGCGTAATATCAAACATAATGATTATTATAGAGGATTATTCTGTAAAAATTTATTATTGAAGAACATATTTATATTGAGAAATTAATATAAGCAGTATATAATAGCTAATGTAGTTTAGAAAGAAGTGAGTTATATAGTATGCTATCGATTAATGCAATAAAGTATTATTCTGAGATAAGTGATGAATTGATGAGGTTAGATGATTCAATATGTTTTCTTAAAAATCATATACCTGAAGAAGAAACTCAAAAGTTAATGGTTGACATTTTAAAGAGTAATGTTAACATAAATACATATCAAGCATTATATACTGTTAATAAGAAGGCGGATGATCCTAGTCTTGTAAAGGCATATAGCGATAAATATTTTAAATTTAAAAAGGAGTTTAACTTTGTAAAGTTTTATAGTGTATTGCTTAATGTTAGACAAAATATTATTGATATATTTAGAAATTATAATTTTGAATCATCAATTATATTTAGTTTATTAAATTCATTACAAGAATTATCATCTATTTATCAAGAAATAATTCAAAACGATGATGACATGAGCTATGTTGAATCTTTTTTTAACCAAACTAAATTGTGTTGCCTTATGTATTTTGAAATTTTGGATAACATAAGAGAGTACATTAATATTATTGGCAATAACAAAATTGACATAGAAAAAAATAATGAAAATTTAAAGTATCTTGAAGTTCAGCTTTTAGATATCGAATTTAATGTTGACGAGTTCTCAGAATTATTAAAAAATTTAGACAGTTCATATTCTACGATATGTAGCTTAAATTCTAAGGTTGAAAGTTCACATCTTAAAATAGTCAAAATTGAATCAGGATCCTTTCTTTCTGGCGTTCTTGGCAATCCTGCTATAATAGATTTTATTGCACTTGCCTTTAAAAAGATAATAGAAAAATTATATGCATCATATTCAACAAAGGGTAGATTAAATATTAATGGGGAACTGATGAAAGAAATATCAAATAGTGCGGATGTCATAAAAAAACTTGAAGAAATGGATATAGATACTGGTATTGCTAAAAGCAATATTGAAGCTGCTTTAAATGTTGTTACAAATGATCTCTTTAATATTGCTGTTAAGGCTCCAAGAATAAAAATAAATGATAAAGAATATAAAACAACAAATATTGATAAGTTTTTAGAGAATAAACAAAAATATTTATGCGATGATAACAAGGAAAAATAAATTTTGAATAGACATTTCTTATAGCAACTACTTAGTATATGTGGTAATATATTAATAGCTATAAGAAATTTTTGTTTTTTAACTAATTATTTAATTTTTACTTTGATTTTATCTAAATAATTAGTATAATATTAAATGCTTTATTAAGTTTATTGTTTTATTTTGTAGTAAAGGAAGTAGATGTATGGAAAATAAAGAAGAACCTATAAGAGTAGCACATATTATGGGAAAAATGATAGCTGGTGGTGTTGAGAGTGTAGTAACTTCTGAATTTTTAGAAATGGACAAGTCTAAAATTCAATTTGATTTTATTTGTGATGAAGATTCAACTAATATTCCATATGACTTAATTGAAAAAAATAGTGGGAGAGTAATAATAATTCCACCATATCAAAAAGCTTTTAAATATCATAAAGAATTAAAAAAAGTTCTTAAAGAAAATAATTATAAGATAGTACATTCTCATATCAGTACTATGTCAGTATTTAGTTTATTTGCGGCTAAGTGTGCAGGTGTTCCAGTAAGAATAGCCCATAGTCATAGTACTACTAATAAAAAAGAGAAAAAGAAAAATCTTATGAAACAAGTATTAAGACCATTTAGTAAAGTCTTTGCTACCAATTATATGTGTTGCTCAGAACTTGCTGGTAGATGGTTATTTGGCAATAAAGAATATGATAAAGGTAATGTTTATTTACTAAATAATGCTATTGATTTAGATAAGTTTAAATATAATGAATCTTTAAGAAAGAAGAAAAGAAAAGAACTAGGCATTAAAGATGACACTTTAGTAATTGGACATTTAGGAAGATTTGTTGCTCAAAAGAATCATACTTTCTTAATAGATATATTCAATGAACTACATAAGAAGAATAAAAATTCAGTTCTCTTACTTGCAGGACAAGGACCTTTATTAGAAGAAATAAAAAGCAAAGTTAAAGACTTAAACTTAGAAGAAAGTGTTAAGTTTTTAGGCCAAAGAAATGATGCTAATGAGTTATATCAAGCTTTTGATGTATTTTT
Source organism: uncultured Bacilli bacterium (assembly GCA_934098445.1). Classification (GTDB taxonomy): domain Bacteria; phylum Bacillota_I; class Bacilli_A; order RF39; family UBA660; genus CAG-605. Next base: position 16,200 of record CAKOOW010000022.1, on the reverse strand, counting down.
ATTGCCTTCTTTATATGAAGGATTACCGGTAGTAGGTGTAGAAGCTCAAGCAGCTGGCTTGTTATGTTATTTATCTGATGATATGACTAAAGAAACTAAAGTATTAGATATAACTAAATTTATGTCATTAAATGATACTCCAGAAGAATGGGCAGATAATATCTTAAATGATGTAAAAAAATATAAAAGAATAGATACTTCTAAAGAAATGACTGCTAAGAACTTTAATATTAAAGAAGAAGCAAAAAGATTAGAAAAGTATTATTTAAATCTATATAATGGTGGTGAATGAAATGATAAAAATTGCTCATATTATAAATTCTAAAATTTATTCTGGCTTAGAAAATGTTGTTTGTACAATTATGGAGTATTTTAAACAAAATTATAAAGATATCGATATGATTTATGTAACACAAGATGGTCCAATAGCTGATGTTTTAAAAGAAAAAAAATTAAAATATTATATAATTGAAAAAATGAACACTAAAAATATAAATAAATTTATAAAAGAATATAAACCAGATATTTTACATGCACATGATTTTACTGCTAGTGTAATTTGTGCGTTAACTAACACCAGGATTCCAATAATTAATCACTTGCATAATAATGCTCCTTGGATTAAAAAAATTAATGTAAATTCTATTGCTTATTTATATGCTGGATTAAGAGCAAAGAAAATATTGACAGTATCATCATCCATAGAAAATGAATACATATTTTCAAAATTTATAAAAAATAAAATTGATATGGTTGGAAATCCTGTTAGCAGAAAAAAAATTTTAGATATGGTATCTGAGGACGATTATAATAAAATATATGATATTTGTTGTATTGGGAGAATAGTTGAACAAAAAAATCCCAAAAGATTTATTGATATTATATACAAATTAAAGAAGAAAATACCGAATATAAAAGCAGTATGGGTTGGCAATGGAGAAATGTACGAAGAAATTATTAATTACAGAGATAAAATGGATTTAAAAGAAAATATAGAGTTTGTCGGCTTTAAAAAAAATCCATACACATATTTAGCTACTTCTAAAATATTTTTGCTAACTTCATCTACTGAAGGTTATGGTCTAGTTGCTTTTGAAGCTTTAACATTAGGAGTGCCATGTGTTGTATCAAATATTGGTGGGTTGCCATCTATAGTTGATAACTCCTGCGGAAAATTATGCAACATTGATAAAGATTTTATTGATGAAGTATCAGAATTGATATGCAATCATGATTACTACGTTTATAAGCAAAAAAAATCTAGGGAAAAGTCCGCTAAATTAGATAATTTTTCTGCATATATGCAAAATATCAATGCAATGTATGAATCTTTATTTATGGAAGGAATGTGAGTGATATTTATGAAAAAAATAACTGTTTTTACTCCAACATTTAATAGGATTAATTTATTAGAAAAGGTATATAAAAGTTTATTAAATCAAACATCAAAAGATTTTATATGGCTAATTATTGATGATGGCTCTACTGATAATACAGAAAATGTAGTTAAAAGATGGATTGAAGAAAAAAAAATTAGTATTAAATATTATAAAAAAGAAAATGGTGGTAAACATTCTGCTTATAATTATGCATTGAATAAAATAGACACAGAATATTTCATAATGGCATTGGATTCTGATGATACTTTTGTTAAAGAAGCAATTGAATATTTTGAAAAATGCATTGAAGAATTGCCAAAAGACTATGTCGGTGTTGTTTGTTTAAGGTCAGATAACTCATGTGATAGAGATAAAACCTGCAAAAAGTACGACACTAGTGTATTGAATGGTAAATCACTGAGAGATTCATTAATTAACAATCTATTTAATGCTGAGTGTACTTTTTTATTTAAAACAGAATATTTAGTTAATTTTTTATTTCCAATATATAAAAATGAAAAATTTTTCACAGAAGCTTACTTATACTATCAGATGAATGGGAAAATGTTATGGAAAGACAAAATTACAACCATAGGAGAGTATTTAGATGATGGCTTAACTAAGAACAAGTATAAACTTTTTTTAAATAATCCTCGCTCATGGAAAGAGTTTAATTATATAAGGTTTACTAGCAACAAAAATTTAATATTGAAAATTAAATACCTTGTATATTATATTAGTTTCAGTATCATATCTAAGTCAACTCCATTCACAGAAAGTTTTAAGGTAAATTCTGCTGTAGTAATTTTATATCCATTAGGATTACTTGGAAGTATTTTGCTAAAAAATAAAAGGTGAAATATGTTAATTTATTTTGTCGTTGCATTTATATCGTCATTTCTAATATATAAGTATTCACAATCTCAAAAAAAAGTATTTCTTATTTTGTCATTTATCCCGTTTTTTTTAGTCATGGCGTTAAGATATGGTATTGGATATGATTATTTGGCAATTTACACTCCTATTTTTAAACATATTGTTTCTGGAGTAAATGTTAATTGGGATATTGGGATGGTTATTTTGTGCAAAATTATTGGAATATTTAGTAAAGACGAATTTTTCTTCTTTTTTATAACATCTGCTATAACATCTATATTTTTTTATAAATCAATTATTGAAAACTCTGATTTTCCTTGGATGAGCCTTTTGATATATGTTATAGGCGGTATGTATATTGATTCGTTGAATGTTGTAAGGCAATATGTTGCAATTTCCATTTTTATATATTCACTAAAATATGTAAGAAATAAAGATTTTATCAAATACTTGTTTTTGATAATAATAGCTTCATTATTTCATAATAGTGCTTTTATGCTCATACCAGCTTATTGGCTATTATCTTCTAAACCTAGTTTGAAAAGAAACATTATTTTACTTTTAATTATGATTTCTTTAATGCCGGTTGCAAATATGTTGTTTTTAAAATTGATATCAATAACTAAATATTCATATTATATTGATAGTTCTTATGGTTCAGCAAACCCAACATACTCAGAATTAATAATTTCATCAATTTTATTAATAATTTCTATTTTATTTAGTAAGCAAAATAAAAATAATATTAATTACAATATATATTCTAATATGACATTCTTGTTTTTTTGTACATCACTTTTGTCGTTCAAGATTTTATTGGCTTATAGATTAGTAATGTATTTTAAAATATCAATGATATTTTTAATACCTACCATTATAAAAACAACCGTAAAACCAAAAGATAAAATGCTATTGTTCACAGTAATAGTCATAATGTTATCTTCAATAACTCTGATAGGAGCATATAAGTTTAATTGGTATGATACCGATTATATTTCAATTTTTGATAAAAATTGAAAGTTAGAAAGGAAAAAAATATGAAAAAAGCACTTTTAGTTTCATTATATAACAACTTCAATTATGGCAATAGATTACAAAATTATGCAGTGTACAGATTGCTATCTGAAAGAAATATTGAAGTATTAAATTTAAAAAATAACCGTCATTTAAATTATATTGATAGAGGAATAGTAAAATCATATATTAAATTTTATTTATCTAATGTGAAATACTTTATACTAAATAGAAATAAATATGGTTGGAAATATTATAATAAAAGATTAAAAAATTTCAAAAAATTTTCTGATAACATAAATACATCTAAAAAATATTTTACTTATCATGATTTAAAAAACTATAATAATTTTGATTATTATGTTGTTGGTTCTGATCAGGTTTGGAATCCGTTTATGTCTTTAGATGACTTGACATTATTTAGAGGCTTTAATAGTTCTAATAAAATAGCAATTTCTGCAAGTTTTGGAGTTTCAGAATTTGACAATTATAACGATACTAGATTATGTAACAGTTTGAAAGACTTCAAAGCAATTTCAGTTAGAGAACAAGCTGGTAAGGTGATATGCGATAAATTACTAAAAAATAGTAGTTCACAAGTTTTAATAGACCCAACAATGATGATTGATGTCGATGAATGGAGAAAGATTTCAAAAAAACCAGAGTGGTACAATACTAACAAGTACATCCTAGTTGCCTTTTTAGGAAAAATAGACGAAAAGATATTAAGTCAGATAAAATCTTTTGCAGAAACAATGGATTACGAGATAATTGATATTTATGATGGCAAAAAAAATTACAGTTCCTGTGGCCCTTCAGAGTTTCTATATTTAGAAGATAATGCACAAATTGTTTTTACAGATTCATTTCATTCTACTGTTTTTTCTATTTTATTCAATACTCCTTTTATAACATTCGAACGTAATGGTACGCATGAAAATATGAATTCTAGAATACAAACTTTGTTGTCAAAATTTAATTTGACGACGAGAATATACAATGGAACACTAAGTAAAAAAATTTTAAGGTGTGATTTTTCAAATGTAGCTTTAACGTTAACAAATGAGCGTGTAAAGTTTAAGACTTTTTTAGATAATTCATTAACTATTAAGGATAGTGATAAAAATGAGTAATAGTAATGAGAGAAAGAGAGGAGCAATCCTTTCTTATTTATCAATAATATTATCTACTGTAGTACAATTAGTTTATACACCGTTATTAATAAGGATGCTAGGTCAAAGTGAATATGGTTTGTATTCACTTGTATCATCCATTATAGGATATTTAACAGTATTAGATTTAGGTTTTGGTAATGCCATAGTGGTCTTTACTGCTAAATATCGTGCTAATAAAGAATACGAAAAAGAAAAAAAATTGCATGGAATGTTCTTGATAATATTTTGCATTATTGGCTTAATAGCTGGTCTTTTGGGATTGTTATTATACTTTAATGTACCGTTATTATTTGGGAAAACGATGACTGATATAGAATTGCATAAAGCTAAAATAATGATGTTGATATTATCATTTAATTTAGCAATAACGTTCCCATTTAGTATTTACTCATCAATTATTACTGCTTATGAAAAGTTTACTTTTCAAAAGGTTATGTCTATTCTAAATACACTATTAAAACCAGTAACGATGATTCCACTATTATTCTTAGGATATAAATCAATTACAATGACTGTTGTAATAACAGTGGTAAATATAACAGTATTATTATCTAATTATTTTTATTGTAAGAAAAAACTTGGTATAAATATAAAATTTATGGGATTTGATAAAAGATTGTTTAAAACAATTTTTAGCTATTCATTCTTTATATTTTTAGGAGTTATAGTAGATAAAGTTAATTGGAGTGTAGATCAGTTTGTACTTGGTGCTGTTTCTGGAACAATCGCTGTTTCATTGTATTCGGTTGCAAGTCAAATAAATACTTTATTTGTCAACTTATCTGGTGCAATGAGTGGAGTGTTACTTCCGAAAATGAGTAAAATGATTGCTAAAAAGGCTAGCAATGAAGAAATAACAAAAGAATTTATCAAAGTTGGTCGATTACAGTATTTAATTGTTTTTTTAATGGCTAGTGGTTTTACATTATTTGGCAAAGAATTTATAATGGCGTGGGCTGGTAAAGATTTTGTAACATCTTATTATATTGCCGTTATTTTAATATTACCTTTATGTGTACCATTAATTCAAAATTTAGGAATAAGCATTATGCAAGCTAAAAATATGCATAAATTTAGATCTATATTGTTAGCTTTAATAGCAGTTGTTAATATATTCATTAGTATACCATTGGCTAAAGCCTATGGAGGAATAGGTAGTGCTATCGGTACCTCTTTATCATTAATAATTGGCAATATAATTATACTAAATATTTATTATCATAAAAAAGTTGGAATTAATGTAATTGAATTTTGGAAGAGTATAATTAAAATGACTATTCCAATGATAATACCAAGTGTAGCTATTGTCATTTTAATGCATTTTGTAACATTACATGGTTATGTTAATTTAATTGTATTTGGTGGTATTTATACTATTTTATATTGTTTAACTAGTTATTTCCTAGTTATGGATGATTATGAGAAAAATATAGTTAATAAAGTATTAATTAAATTACATTTGAAAAGAGTTTAGTTATGAAAGAAATTATAGAAAAAAAACGATGCACTGGCTGTAGTGCCTGTGCCAGTATTTGCCCTAAAGGTGCTATTAAACTAGTAGAAGACAATGAAGGATTTAGACATCCAGTAATAGATCAAGATAAATGCATAAACTGTGGCTTATGCAAAAGAACTTGTCCTGTATTAAATACTAATGAAAATAGTAGTTTAAATAAATGTTATGTTGCTTATAATAAGAATGATAAAGTAAAAAAGACATCATCATCTGGTGGAATATTTGATGCTATAGCAAGAGTTATTTTAAAAGACAACGGTATAGTGATTGGAGCTTCTTTTAATGATAAAATGGAACTAAAACATACTGCTATTGAAAATTTAGAAGATTTAGAAAAGCTAAAAGGTTCTAAATATTTACAGAGTAATTTAGATAACGTATTTTCTCATATAAAGGAAAACATAAGTGAAAGAAAGGTCCTTTTTGTTGGAACCCCATGTCAAGTAGCAGGCTTACATGCTTATTTGAAAAAAGATTATGATAACTTATTATGTATAGATTTATTTTGCCATGGTGTTCCAAGTCCTAAATTATTTAGTAAGTATATAAAAGAATTAGAAAATAGTAATAGTTCTCAAATTACAAAATATAACTTTAGAGATAAAAAAACAGGCTGGGATACTTATTCTAATACTATTACTTTTAATAATAATAAAGAGATTAGTGAACTTCAGAGCAATAATTCTTATATGAAATTATTTTTATCTGATATAGCTCTAAGAAAATCATGCTATAATTGTAACTTTAAAATAGGTAATAAATATTCGGATATAACCTTAGGTGATTTCTGGGGAGTGCAAAAATATTACCCAGAAATGTATAATAAAACTGGTGTATCTGCAATCATTATAAATACAGAAAAAGGACAGCAGATATTTGAAAGCATTTCTAATAATTTAGAGTATAAAGAATGTAAGTTAGAAGAAATAATTGATGGTAATCCATCACTAAAATCTTCTGGAAAATATCCATCAAAGAGGGAAGAGTTCTTTAAAGATATAGATATTTTAAATATCAAAAAAATAGATGAAAAGTATGCCAGTGTTTCTTTAATAAAAAAAATAAAAGGAAAATTAAAAAGAATAATAAAAAAGTTTATTAAATAATCTTAATGTGTTACTTAATAAACTTTTTTGCTATACTATAAATAGCGTTATAGTGTTTTTTAGGTAATGTAATGACCATAAATTGTTTTATTAATTAAATCTAGTTAAAAAACATAATTTAAATTAATAATTATGTGACATTACAATGATGTTAGAGAAGGTGTTTTATGTCTAGTAAAGGAGTTACTAAGTATAATATAAAAAAGAATGGAGTAGATATATGTAAAATTATATTTACAAAAGCAAAGGATATAATCGGCCGTTTTGATATTAAAATCAGTTTTTATGATGAAAAGTATAAGATAAAAGTACATAAACTTTTTACATATAGAAGTCAGGAGCTGTTAGTTGATAATATTGAATCAAAGCAAATAAGTTATCATTATGGTAGAATAGGCAGTGTAAGAATACAAGTTAAAGAACATAAAAATACCGCTGCTAAGTCAGAACAACTAATATATAATTTAGTGCCTCCCAATGATTATTCCAAATTTCCAATACCTTTATTTAAATTGGAGATAAACAATTCAAATGATGAACCGGCTATATTACAAAATTGTAATAAAAAACATAGTGGAATAAATATAGAGCTAGGTAATAATAATACCGTTGAGGTGTATATGGCTAATCCTAATGATAGGAAACTAACTTCCGAAGATATTGCAAAAATGTATACATTTCTAGGAAATATTCCTATTGAATATTTTGCTTCTAATGGTGGTATGGTAGGATATGAAAAAAATAGATTTTACTACAATAATTCTGGAGAACATTTGATGAAAAAGGAATTAACTGCTAATGATTTTAATTTATTATTTGATGGATATCATAATTGCTTTTTTGATAGTAAAATTATAGAAACAACAATAACTTTTATAGAAAATGAACTCTATGAAGACATCATTTTGAACACATCAATAAATCCGATTGTCAATATTGATGGTAAAGAGTACAGAATTCCAGGTTATATAAATGGTGGTAAATATTTTCCAAATTTTAATTATGAAACTCTAATTAAGGATACTGTCGGCGAAAAAATATGGAACGATTTGGCCGGAAACGCACAAGAACAACAAAACTTTTTCTATAAGGTTATTGATTCACAGAAAAGATTAACTGAGAGATTAAAAAAATTTAGCGATGATATTGAAAGAAAAAAAGAAAAATTAAGATATAAAATTGATATTTTTCTATATGCCATTATTGAACTAAATAAATATTATTCAAAAAAATATTCTAATGGTGAGCTTGGCGATAATTTGCCGTGGGAGATTTTATGGATGATTAATTACCAATTACTAAATTGTGAAGAAATAAACATATTACTTGGAAAATACTTAAATATAAATAATTTCAAAATAATCAAATGTAAAATATCTCCTGATAAAGTTGAAAATCCAATTAATGATAATAATGAAGAAAAAATTATATATGAAATAAAAGACCGTAAGAAAATAGCATTTAATTATTGTTATCTAGAATATGACGCTGTATTTAATATTCATCCACTCAGTTTTTTCATAAATAATATATTAGGCGAAAATGAAATTCCTGTTGTTTGCCGAGGAAATAATATTTACGTAGAAGAAATGATGTTAAGCAATTTGGCTCAAAAATTAAAAAGTAAAAAATATAATTGCTCAGATGTATCATATCGTATTATAAATTTAGAACAAGAATTTAAAACTAATCCCATTTTGGATAAAGTATATGTAATTATATTAAATAAAATAAATGAAATAGATACTTCCAAAACGATGCAATCTTAATATTTAATATGATACAAAGTCCAGTACAAAAAGTATAGAAAAATCCGAAGTTTTTGTAGTCGAGTATAAAAACTTTCCCTTTTAAAAATAGTTTACTTAGAACATAATTAATTTACTCATATTAAACTATTGGCCTTAATTAAGTAAAAAAATTAAAAAAAGACGAGAGAAAACTTGCAAAATAAAAAGTATAATAGTAAAATGTCTATAGAAGAGAGGAAGAAGAATATGAAAAATATGAAAAAAGTATTATTCTTATTTGTAGCAGTTCTACTTACTACTGTAAGCGTAAACGCTATGTCTAAGGATGAATTAAAAGACAAACTAACAAAATCTTACACTATTAATGGCGTAACTTACAAGTTAGAAGCTGGTAATGCCAATATGGTTAAGACTTACTTAGAACAAAATGATGTTAGTGAAGCTGATTGTGATTATATTGCATCTCAAGTAGATAAAGCTGTAGAAATCGTTAAAAATGCTAAAGTAACTGATTTATCTAAGTTAAGTACAAGTTCTAAAAATGAACTAAAAGCTCTAGTAAACAACGTTGGCGCTAATACTAAAGTTCCAGTAAGTATTAAAAATGGAAAATTATTCGTTGGTTATGTAAATGAACCAGAAAAAGCATTCTTTAATGATAAAGTAAATGTTAAAACTGATGTTAAATATACTAACGGAAACTTAGTAATTACCATTGCTTCAGTAGTTGCTGTAATCGGAATCGCAACAATTGCTGTTAAAGCCAAAAAACAAAATGCTTAATTTACTAAAGAAAAGTGGGAAAGTGATTGTTAGCGAGTTAGCAATCGCTTTTTTCTTTGCATCAATTCTGATACTATTGGTAAATTTTACTCTTAAAGATAAAGTAACTACTTATATTAATCTTTTTAATAAAGTAGCCGTAAAAACATCTAGTAAACCTAGTAGGGATACCAATATCAGTCTAAAAATAGATTCCGCGACGCAAAGATTAAATCCTCTCCCAGCTTATGGTGATACTTTTGGTACTATTAATATTCCCAATATTGATATTACTATTAATCTTTATAACGGAGACTCCTTAACTATTCTAAAGAAAGGGGCTGGTCGGTATATTGGTTCTTTCTTTCCCGGAGAAGGATTACCTATTATCATTGCTGCTCATAATCGTTTAGAATACTTTGGTAATCTTTATAAACTAAATATTGGTGATGAGATTAACATAAATACTTATTATGGTAACTATACTTATTCTATCTCTAAGACGGCTATTTTTACTGAAAAAGAACTTGATCAAGAATTTAATACTTTCCTAGAAAGTGATGGCGAAAATATTCTTCTTTATACTTGTTATCCTACGGGAGGAGTAGGGTATCGTAATAAAAGATATGTTGTCTATGCAAAAAAGATAAGAGGTACTAATCTATGAAAATAATCCTTAGTTATATAACTAAATTTATCCAAAGTATTAGTTTCTTTCTCTTAACTTTAAGTCTCATTCTTCTTTTAACAATCTTTAATGAGTCTTATACCTTAGAGCTTTTAGAGAATAATAACTACTATCAAGAACTATATTTAAACACCAAGGAAGAAGTATCTAATTACTTAGAACAATCTGGTTTAGAAGAAAATATCTTAGACAATGTTATTACTAAAGATAATATTAAAAAGACTATTATAACGACCTTAGATAATCTTTATACTAATAAAGAGATAAAGATTGATACTAGTTCTATTGAAGATGATTTAACTACAAGAATAAATGATTATATTAAGACCAATAATATTCAAGTAGAAAATAAAAATTCAGTTAAAACATTAATCTCTAAATTAGTTAGTATCTATAAAGAAGAAATAAGTTATAATAATACTTTTGAAAAAGTAAGACCTTTATTTAATAAAGCTCATCTCTTGAGTAAAATAGTTTTAGTACTTAGTATTATTATCTCGATAATTACTTACCTAATAAATAGATATCTCTTTAAAGACCGAAATATTATTGTCTCTTTATTTACTAATGGTATCCTTTTAATAGGCTTAGTTCTTTATATTAAAAATATTATAAGTATAAATGATATTACTTTCTATAATGAATCCATTAGTAATATCTTAAAAGAAGTTATTAATAGTATCCTAACACATATTAATCTAATCGGACTTATAAGTATTATCTTTGGAATCTTCTTAAGTTTAATGAGTACTGGTTTCTTTAAAGCGCTTAAGAATAATAAAAGACTATTTGCGGGAATCTTAGTTATCATTTGGATGGTTGTTATCTTTAGTTTTTCTAATCAAAATGGCGTTAAATCAACAAGTACTAGTAATGTTGTTACCAGTGCCATCGTAAATGTTGCCACTAATGTAACAAATAAAGAATATACAAGAACAGAAGTTAAGAAAAAGATTGAAGATAGTACCTTTTATATAAGAAAGATGGCTCATTTTACGGAATACTTAATCTTAGGAATCTTAGTTTTAAATTATTTAAGTACTTATGGTAAACTAAATAAAAGAATGCTTATAGTTGCTTTAATTATTTGCTATCTTTATGCGGTTAGTGATGAAATTCATCAGATTTTTATTCCGGGCAGAACGGCTAAAGTCTTAGATACCTTAATTGATGGATCAGGTTCCTTAATAGGTCTTATCATTTATACAGAGTATTTTAAAAGAAAATGTCGAAATTTGTCGCACGATAATTAGTTAATTAAAACGGGGTATTTGTTATAATAAGACTAAAGGAGAAACTATGCTTATTATACTAATATCAATTATTTTATTGGTTTTATATTGTATTTTAAAAGTTAGTGCTAACACAAGTAAAATCGAAGATGAAATGCGTTCGACCACAGTTACAAATCGCAAGTAATTGTGGTTTTTCTATCTTGAAAGAGCTGACCATTTATTATATAATATTGGAAGTTGAGAGGATTTTATATGGAAGAAATAAATTTAAAAGAATTATTTGATTATTTTGTGAGTAAATGGTTTATGGTGGCACTTGCTGCCGTAGTGTGTGTAGTTTTTGGAGCAGTTTATACAATGTTTTTTAAAACTCCTCTTTATAACTCCTATACGACAATGGTTTTGACCACTAATAACGAAAATACAAATATTAATCAGTCTATTACCCAAAGTGATATTACTTTGAATAAAAACTTAATATCTAATTACCGGGTTATAATGAAATCACATAGTATTCTAAATCAAGTTATTAATAATTTAGACTTGAATATGACTACTGATGAATTAAAGAAAATGGTAAATGTTACCACGGAAGATGATACGGAAATTATTCGTATTTCAGTTAACGGTGCCGATAAAGAAATAGCTAAAGATGTTGCTAATGAGATTGCTAGAGTATTTAGTAATGATGTTGCTAGATACTATAGTATTAAAAATGTTGCTATTGTTGATTATGCAGAAGTCTCTAATAACCCTTATAATATAAGCTTGTTAAAGACCGTAGTACTTGCAATGTTAATCGGGATTGTCTTATCTTGTGCTGTTATCTTTGTAATGTTTTATTTTGATACAACTATTAAGAGTACTGATGAGATTGAAACAAAGATTGGGTTACCAACTCTCGGTGTTGTCCCATCGAAGTATGTCCCTAAAGAAAAGAAAGGAAAAAGAAAATGAATAATGAATTAATTGTCGCTAATAACCCTAAAAGTGGGGTTGCGGAAGCTGTTAAAACTATTCGTACCAACCTTTTATTTTCTTCAATTGATGAACCTGTTAAATCAATTTTAATGACAAGTTCTCTTAGTGGTGAAGGCAAGTCCTTTATCTGTGCTAATTTAGCGATTGCCTTTGCTCAAGCTGGCGTTAAGGTTTTAATTGTTGATTGCGATCTTCGTCGTGGTCGTCAACATAAAATCTTTAATGTTGATAATGAATTAGGTTTATCAAACTTACTTTTAGATGATGTCGATAAAAGTTATAAAAAATATATTAAAAAGACTAAGTATGAAAATATTTATGTTTTGCCAATGGGGATAGTGCCTCCTAATCCTAGTGAATTATTAGCATCAGAAAAAAATAGACAACTTGCTAAAATCTTAAAGAGTAAGTATGATTTAGTTATCTATGATGGCGTACCCGTTGGGGGCTTAACAGATTCTATTATTATGGCTGATTTAGTAGATAAGATTGTAATCGTTTCGGCTTATAAGGTTACACCTATTGAATATTTACAAAATACTAAGAAAGCTTTATCTCAATTTGAAAATAAAATTGCGGGAGTTATCTTGAATAAATTCCCTTCATCAAAAGATCGTTACTACAGTAAGTATTATCAATAGGACCCTTTATGGTTGATTTACATAGTCATATTTTACCCAATATTGATGATGGCTCTAAGTCTAAGAGCGAATCTTTAGCTATTTTAAAGAAAGCCTATGAAAATGGGATAACGGATATCGTTTTAACACCTCATTATATTTTAGGCAGTACTTATAATAGTTCTAAAAAGAAAAATGAAGAGTTGCTTAATGACTTAAAAGAGACTTTAAGAAAAGAAAATATTCCGTTAAATCTTTATTTGGGTAATGAGATTTATATTGATGATTCTTTAGTAAAAAAATTAAAAGAAGGGGTCTTTTCTTCTCTTAATAATACTAAGTATGTTCTTTTTGAGTTACCGATGAATAATGAATATAAGGCTCTTAAACAAATCTTATTTGATTTACAGAGTAATGGCTATATTCCTGTTATTGCTCATCCGGAACGATATTACTTCTTAAAAGAAAATCCTAAAAGAATTGAAGAGTTAATCGAAGCGGGAGCATTATTCCAAAGTAATCTTGGTTCCTTATTTAGTCGTTATGGTAAAGAAGCTAAAAAGACTTTAGAATTATTTTTAAAACATCATATGATTACTTTCTTGAGTAGTGATATTCATCATGAGACTGATACTTTCTATGAAGATATTCCGAGACTAAAAAAAATCCTTAGAAATATTATTTCTGAGGAATATATCGAAGAGTTACTTACTACTAATGGAAAGAAATTACTACAAAACGAAAGAATTGAACCTGAAAAGATAATTCCTATAAAACAAAACATCTTCAAAAAATATCAATAAGCCCCTAAAAAGGCTTACTTTTTTGCCTTAGAAAGAAAGTGTAATATGTACAGTAAAATAAGTGCTGCTATCTTAGGATATGCCTTGGGCGAAGCCTTTGGTCTTCCCCTAAATTATCAAAGCAGAGAAAAATTATTAACTAATCCTGTTACCAAATTAACCAAACTTGCCAATTTACCTATAGGAACTTGGAGTAGTGGAACTAGCAGCATCTTAGCGCTTATGGATGCCGTTATTCAAAAAGAAAAAATGGACTATAACAAAATTGCTGATAATATGGTTCTTTGGTATAAGACGGCTAAATATACAGCTACCGATACCTTAATCGATATTGATTTTACGACTAAACATGCTTTAAGTAAGTATTTCGATGAGAAGATTGATGCTCCTAAATGTGGGGGTGATGGTTATAGTGACTGCGGTAATGAACCTTTAGCGCGGATGATTCCTGTTGCTTTTTACCTTTATTATACAAAGTCCCGAAATTATGATATTTATTCTGTAGTTAAAAATGTTACTTCTATTACCCATCAAAACGAAATAGCTATTATGGCTTCTTATATTTTTACGAGATATGTATTATTCCTTTTACATGGTAAAGACAAATTAGCTAGTTATAGTATGTTAAAGTCTTTAGATTATACTTTATATTTTAAAAATGAGACTATTAAAGAGTTTGATAATATTCTCAAGAATAATGTTTATATCTATTCTTTAGAGCGAATCAGTTCTAATAATTATATAGTAGATACCTTAGAAGCTTTTTTTTATTGTCTAATTAACAGTGCTTCCTTTAAGCAAGCTTTAATTGGCTCCGCTAATCTAGGTAACCAAGCTTCTAGTCTAGGAGGATTAACTTCTGCGGTCGCTGCCATCTACTATGATTATGATAGTATTCCTAAAGATTTCCTTGATTCCTTAAGAAAAAAGGACTATCTTTTAGAGGCTTCTCTAAAGTATGAAAATGTTTTAAAAATTTTATAAAAAAAATTTACTAAAAGTACTTGTCAAAATAAAAAAAACATGGTATGATTAAATCACTTAATAGTAGAGGAAGTGCTATTGGGTATAAGATTTATTCTTATACATATTAAAAGTAAATATTATTATATTTATTTAATGATTTTTTGTTAAAACCCTTTGATGGTTATTTGGCACAAGTTTCCTCGTTTATCAATCTATTAAGTATATGCTGCATATGTGGAATATTGATAAAAATATAAGACTTTTATCTGTCAATATGAATCTTATATTAGGAAATCCACAACTAAGATAATATGTTTGACAGACATATTATTTTTTCTTAAAATCTATCAGAACTCTGATAGGTTTTTTCTTTATCTTTAAGAGACATTATGCTACAATACTAAAAGAAGAGACTACTTGAGGTGAAGTTATGCAAAATAAGGATATCTTAGAGATTATAAAGCTACCAGAAGCTGACATGCTTCTTCAAGTTAAAAAAACTATTCAATATTTAAAAAATACTTATAAAACCCATAAGACCTTAGGATACCTAACTTTAAGTACTTATTCTAAACCTCTTTATGGTTTTATTCCTGATGATGTTAAAATATATTATGACTTAGATAATAATTATTATTCTATTCAAGATGATACTTATCTTTATGACTTTATAACCTTCTTAAAGAAAGAGAAAATACTAAATAGCAATGAAGCAATTCTTAAGATACCTATTTTTCTTAAAGAATTTTTTGGTCAAAAGACTAGTAGAGCTTTAAGAAAAGAAAACTTTTTAACTACTAAAATGCCTAATTATTTAAATATTCCGGATATTAATGATTTAAAACATAAGAATGTGGCTGATTCCCTAGAGTATAGTCTTTTAGCTACTAATATCTTAACTCTTTTAGGATACGATGCCTTTCATTTAATTGGCGAATACAAAGACAATGATATTCATGAATTATATGGATTTAATATTATCTTTAAGAATGATAATTATTATCTCTTTGACTTTTATAATCCTATTACTATTTATAATAATAATCATGAAATCTTGACTTATCACCCTTATCAGATGAAGATAAATTCAAATGAAGTTGATAACTTCTTAAAAGGAATAACATCTATTAGATTAAAAGACTACCAAAGAATAGTAAGTACTAATACTTATCAGCAAATACCTAAAGACTTTGAAAGAATCTATAGTCTTGGGAATATTATTTTCTAAAGACCTTTTCTTTTTGAAACTTTTATGATTAAATTAAAACGGAGGAATAATATGTTAGAATTAAAGAATGTATCTAAGTATTATGGTAATAACTTAGCGG
>CAKOOW010000021.1 GCA_934098445.1 uncultured Bacilli bacterium | reverse complement strand
ATTTTTTATGTTTCCGTTATTAGTTGCAATTATACATTCTATATTTGGAATTAAATTTTGTAATTATTTGTTAAGTGCCTTTGGAGCCGCTAATTTAGTATCATCAATAATTGGTGTTGCAATATTTATTGTTGCGATTTATGGAGGATACTTCCTAGTAACTTATATTTGCAGTAAAAATATAATTAAGGAAAAATAATATATTTGAAAAAACTATATGGAAGAAAGTATATTTATTATAATCTTGAAGATGTTGAAAATAAATATGGAAAAATAGTTGAGCATAGAATAGTTAGAGAAGAAATAAGTAATAAAGATAGCAAAAGATATAATTTGATTTTTACAAAAGAAAATGGATCATATATAGGAACTGACATAACAAGGTATCCATATAAAATAATCCATAATGAGTTAGGAATAAAAAAATGTAGATTCTATGATTTAAGAGGTAGTTATGCAACTAAAATATTAAACAATGGTATAGAGATAAGAGATGTTGCTGATTTACTAGGTCACAAGAATATAGAAACAACGGAAAACTTTTATATTTCTAGTACAGAAAGTTCTAGAAAATATGCAACAGAGTTATTTGATAATATATCAAAATCTGAAACGATAAATAAAATTATAGAATATAAAATTGAATCTCAGTAGTTTGACTAATCTTAATATATAGTATATAATTATGAACAGAAAAACACAAATGTATGATTTTACAATTCGCGCAATTTATTGAACTTTGAAATATGGTATAATGTTAGCAGTGAACGGATGTGGACGGTGTCCACAGTAGAGAAATATTTATAATATAAATAGTACAGATAATACAAATAATATAGATGTTACCTAGTCTGATAAACAAGAAAATATGAGTGAGATTCAAAAGGAACAAATGAAAAAAATAGTTTATACTTTTGCAAGGTTAGCTAATGTTAATGATAAAGACATTTGTAATGATTTAATTAATCACTTAAGTGAAATGAATGAGGAAGATGTTATTGATTATTTAGTTGTTGCACTAATAGAAGGTAAAATTAATTGTCTAGATGTTAGAAAGCACACATAAATGAATGTTTTTAGGTAATTTATTAGATAAGGTTTCCGAAAAAGTTTGCAATTTATTAATAAAAAATTATATTCTAAATTTTGTAAATTACAAAAAATGGTAAGTTCGTAATGGAAGAACTAAAAAAATTTTAATTATAAAGAAGAGGAAAAATAAAAATGGAATACATGAAATGGGTTATTTTATACTTAATATTTTCTTTAATATTTGCCCAGTGTTTTAAAGAAACAAACCGCAATATGAAAAGTGCTTCAGCTTTAACAGTTTTATTAGAAGTTTTTACTGCCCTATTTGCTCTAATACTATCACCGCTTTTTTCATACAAATTTTCATTAAATCACCAAATACTTCTTACTCTAAGCTTAGTAACTATCATTTATGCTGCAACAGATAGACTAAACATAGAAGCAAGATATGGCTTATCGCCTTCAACGTTCAGTATGCTTAAACAATTATCCACAGGATTTTTAGTGATATTTGGTTTTGTGTTTTTAAAAGAGAAAATTATTTTAACTAAAATTGTAGGAATAATTCTTATACTTTTAGGAAATATTTTGCTATCCACAAGTAATAAAGGAAAATTAGAACGTAACAAATATTTTATTATGTGCATTATCTCGAATTTTCTTTTCGCCATCGCTATGTTTATAAATGTAAATATCTCAGATAATTTTAATATTGGTTTATACACTGTTATAACCGTCTTAATTCCGGCTCTAATCATAAAAACTGTAAGCAAACTTTCTATAAATAACTTAAAGCAAGAATTCATTTTGTATGATAAAATGAAATTTATGTTAGTAAGTTTTTCGTGGGCTATGATGCTTATTTCGTCTGTAAAAGCCTATGAATATGGTAATATCTCTATTGTTGCACCGCTTCTAACGTTATCAATGGTAACAAATTCTATATATGAATTTTTTATAGATAAAGACAAGAAAAGTCTAAAACGAAAACTTCTAATAAGTCTTTTGATTGTCGTTGGAGTCATACTAATAAAAAATAAATAGTGCTGAGTGGAAATAAATAATTTCTACTTAGCTTCTTTTTTATATACAATAATAAAAATTTAAGAAAGAACCCAATTAATAAGTTAGACTTTCTTTTTTGCATAACCCATTACCTGGTACTTTGGTCGCTCCTCAGCGTTACTATAACCTCAAGTAATAATATGTATTATACTGTATATACTAATAAAGTAAATAGCAGTTTTCATAATAATTTAAAGAACTACCTCCCCGCCATCAAGAAAACGGGAAGTTAGAAATTTATTTAGCGATAGAAAAAATCTGATTGCGGATGTAGTTTGTCGCATGATATAATGATATTATGATAGTTGGCGATAAAATATGTTTGAAAGAGAATTAATGAAATTACTCGAAGAAGCGAAGAAGACAAGACAGAGATCAATTGAAAATAATTTGGCAAGTTATTGCGACGATGTATTTTATAATTTAAGTAACTTTATATCAAAGAAATTAAATAGTCCGTTATTCAAAAATAAAAATGTTAAAATAATAGTAAATCATTTTGATGAGATTCTTCCATATATTGTTATGTCAAACATAGATATTCTTCTAGTGAATACTAATTTATTAATAAAACAGCCTAATTTTAAAGAAAAATTTATTGACGGATTAAGAAAATATCCATATACAGATGGAGTAGGCCAATTATTTTATAATATTTGGACTTGCTTAAATGATAAGCCAAATAGATTTGATGGCTTTATTGATGAAGGTATTTTAAAAACTATATCAACTATGGATTTAAGTAGAATGTTTTACTTAGACATGCTAAATAGGTTAAATGAAGATAATCAAAAAGAATTTCTAGAAATATTAGTTAAAAATAAATGTGATATACCATATTTAGCTATTGAATATAAAGGAAATAATAAGCAAATAATTTATGATAATTTAACTTTGTTTATTGAGAATGCTCAAAATCTATATGCTTTGATGAATTTTGTTAAAGATAATCCTGCTGCACTGTCTCAAGTAAAATCTTATATTGATAATAATGAAGAAAAAGCAATAAATTCCATATTTTGCGAAACAGATTATCTTGTAAAAATAAAAGAACCAACGTTAAAAGAAATAATTAAATTGATAATACTAGATGTTATGAAAAATGAAAATGTAAAGTTTTCTGATATTACTTATAGTGGTGGTGGCTTTTCACGTATATTATTGATAGGTGATAAAGTTATTAAATTGGGTGATAGAGTTACAAAAAGTTTTCCTAATAATCCGTATATAATAGTTCCAATACTCCGTCAAGAATTTTCAATTAATAATGAAAAGTGTTTTGCCGAGGTTACTGAACGTGTAGATACAAGTATAAAACCAAGCAAGGAAGAATTATATCAATTATATAAAAATCTACGCAATTTAGGCCTAAAATGGACAGATATAAGAGAAGCAAATGTTGGAAGATTAAAGAAAAGAAATATAATACATTGGAAAGAAAATTTGAATCCAGCTGAAGAAGTTTTGGGCTTAGGTGCTAAAAGAGGAAAATTAATTTTAGAAAAGGGCGAATTAGTTATTTTAGATGCCGATTTTATTTATGATGAAAATGATCCAAATATTAATTATACAAACAATAAACCTTTATATGATGAATTTGAAAAGAGATACCAAACTGAAAAGAAAGAATTAAAACACCAAGAAGCAACTTTTGAAACAAGGATGGGCATAGAAACAAAAGTAAGTGATTATGACATGATCGAACATAGAGGTATACATAGATAAGTTTAAACTGCATTGTCTGTCAATTAGATATAACTTTCTTACAATTTATGAGTAATTTATAAATTAGAAATTCAATGCTTTTTACGTTTGTTATGTTATAATGAATGTAGGCGAGTTATTGTTTAAAAAATGTGTAATTAGGACATTCTAAGCATTTTGCATAAATTTTTAATTTTTTTACATTTTATTATAATTATTAGTTATTATATAATGTAATTAAGCAAATGCAAACAATGTTTGTAATTTGTTTGTAAATCACAAAAAATGTAATACTAATAGTACCAATAATACCATAAATAAAAGTTGTTATTAGTTTAGTGAATAAAGTAATAGCAATAGTTATGATAATATAATAAATACTAGAAAATATAGTTCATATGGGTCTGATAAAAAATATAAGAATTGTTGTGGAAAATAGTATAAAACAAGAAAAAGTTGAAATTGAAAAATATTAATTTGACTATTGTTTTATAATTTACTTACGACATATTAAAAAATAAGTGAAAAGGGTGTGGAAAACATTTTAAATATAGACATCCTTTTTTTGATAATTAATGTTAAAATATATTTAGGATTTGATAATATGCTAAGTTCAAAATTAGAAACAAAAAGATTAATATTAAGAAGATATGAAGAAAATATCTTGGAAAAGATAAAATTATTTATAGAGAAAAGAAAGAGTGAATTTAAATGATAAAAAATATGGTTTTTGATATTGGAAATGTTATACTTAATTTTGATGTTGAACGAGTTTTAAGAGAGTATACTTTTTTAGAAGAAGAGCGAGAATTTATTTTAAAGAATGTTATAAATTCGCCAGAATGGTTGGGTTATGGTTTAATAGATACGGGATATCTTAGTAGAGAGAGTGCTATAGAGATTGTTTGTGATCGAACTAATCATTTAAATGATAGACTTATTAATGATTTTTGGAATACTTATAATAACTATGCTTTTGTTGATGAACGAGTTTTAGAGATGATAAAGAAATTGAAAAGTGAATATAAAATTTATTTGTTATCAAATATAAATCAAGATACTTATAATTTAGTTAAGAAAAGCGGTTTATTTGATTTAGTAGATGGCTATGTATTATCTTTTCAAGAACATATGGTTAAGCCATATGAGGGTATTTTTAAAAGATTGATAGAAAAATATAATTTGGTTCCTGAGGAAACTTTATTTATAGATGATAATCTTAAAAATATTGAGACGGGAAAAAAACTAGGATTTATTTCTAAAAAAGTGAAACCAGATAATTATGAAGATTTGATTGAGAATGTTAAAGAAGGATTAAATTTATTCGAAAATTGTGTTTTTAAAACTGATAATATTATATTTACTAAAGTATCTAGGGAGTTGGTTGATGAATATTTAGCCTTGGTAAATGATAAAGATATTCAAAGAATGACTTTAACTAAAGAGAAAAAGTATGATAAAGAAAAAGAATTAATATGGATAGATAATGTTCTAGAAAATAATGAATTAGTATTTTCTATGCTTGAAAAAGAAACTTATAAATTCATTGGTAATGCTAGTTTGGAATTAATTGATGAATCGACAGCAGAGATAGCCATTTCAATTAAATCTACTATGCAAGGTTATGGCTATGGAAAAGAAGCTATTAATGGATTGATTAATTATTCTAAAGAAGTTTTAAATTTTAAAGAACTAATAGCGGTTGTATTCTCTAATAATAAAAAGAGTTTGCATTGTTTTGAAAAGTTTGGCTTTCGGGAATATAAGAGAAAAGAAGATGTCAAGATAGAAAATGGCAAATCAATTGCTGATATTTATTTAAAACTTGAACTTTAAGATAAGATTTATCCTAAAAAGATAAGAATTATAGTATAATTGAAGTAGGTAGGTGGGTTTGTTATGACATTTACTTGGTTAGTGTTGTTTATTGTGTTAGTTTTAGTGGAACTGATGACTGTTAATTTACTGACTCTTTGGTTTGCTCTTGGCGCTATTGCTAGTTTCTTTGTTAGTTTAGTTTGTGATAATATTTCTTTACAGATGGGGGTATTTGTCTTAGTAAGTGTAATTTCACTTGTTATACTTAGAAATATCTTAATGAAAGTGAAGAATAAAAAGATGATACCAACTAATTTAGATAGAGTTATTGGGGATGCTGGTATTGTTACGGAAGAGATAAATCCATTTGGAATTGGTGAAGTTAAAGTCGATGGTAAGAGATGGAGTGCCATTAGTGATAAGAAGATTGAAGTTAATAGCAAAGTGAGAATACTAGCGATAGAAGGTGTTAAACTTAAATGCCAAAAGATAGAGGAGAAAAATTAATATGGGATGGATTGTTTTAATTGTTATTTTATTAGTGATTGCGTTGGGAATAAAAATTATTCCACAATCAAGAGCTAAAGTAGTAGAAAGATTGGGAAGCTATCATACCACTATGCAAACAGGGTTACATTATGTAATACCTTTTATAGATAGGGTTGCTAATGATGTTACGTTGAAAGAAATCGTAAAAGATTTTGCACCTCAACCAGTTATTACAAAAGATAATGTTACAATGCAGATTGATACGGTAGTTTATTTTCAGATTACGGATCCGAAGTTATATACTTATGGAGTTGAAAATCCAGTAAATGCAATTGAAAATTTAACTGCTACAACTTTAAGAAATATTATTGGCGAATTAGAATTAGATCAAACTTTGACTAGTCGTGATATTATTAATTCTAAGATGCGTGCTATTTTAGATGAAGCTACTGATCCTTGGGGAATTAAGGTTAATCGTGTGGAAGTAAAGAATATTATTCCACCAAAGGATATTCAAGAAGCTATGGAAAAACAAATGCGTGCGGAACGTGAACGTCGTGAAAAGATTCTTCAAGCTGAGGGCGAGAAAAAAGCAGCAATTTTGATTGCAGAAGGTGAAAAAGAAAGTGCTATTTTAAGAGCAGATGCAAAAAGAGAAACGCATATTCGTGAGGCTGAAGGTGAAGCTCAAGCTATTTTAAAAGTTTCGGCTGCTAAGGCTGATGCCTTAAAGTTATTAAAAGAAGCTGATGTTGATGAAGCTGTTCTTAAACTAAAGAGTTATGATGCTATGGTTGAGGTTGCTAATGGTAATTCGACTAAGATAATCGTACCAAGTGATTTACAGAATTTAGTAACAGCAGGGACAGTATTAAAAGAAGCTTTTAAAGAAGATAAGAAAGATAATAAGTAATATAAAGGTTCATTTTAAAAGGACCTTTTTTCTTTGGAGTATGGTAAAATGATGGTGAACAATAAAATCAGGAGAAAGGACCTTTATTATGAAAGTATTAATTGATAATGAGGAAATAAGAATAAGTTTATCTGAAGAATTTATTAAGCTGAATACCTTTTTAGATGGTAAATCCTTAGGAGATTTTATTTTAGAAAATACGTTAGAAAAATTTAAACTTTATCGAAAAATATTTAATGTTGATAAGCTAGAAAAGATTTGTTTTGAGATTTATGATGTGGTAACAGAAAAAGATGTTTGGAAAGATAGGTATATAAGTTTTTATGGGAAAAATCCTCCTGAATATAGTTTAGGGTTCTTTGAGCCAGATTGTAATTTATCTTGTACTTGTGTACATGCTAATGCAGCTTATGGGACTGGTTGGTGGAATAGTGCGGTTAGTGATAAAGAAATATTTCAAAGAAAAGATGTTTTTAATGGCTATTTAGCTAGTGTTTTAATAATTAAGTACTTGAGTGATTCTTATGGAGAAGGTTATTTATTTGATTTAATGAGAGATAATTATAAAATAAAAGAGATAGGAAGTAATGTTCTTCCTGAGATGATTGATTACTTTAGAAGAAAGTTTAGAATTATAGATAGTAAAAAGTTATAGAGTTTATTTATAAAAATTATTTAGAAATGATGGTAATTTATGAGATGTAGTTGGTGTAATGAGAATAATCCTAAGTATATAAAATATCATGATGAAGAATGGGGAGTATTAAATACAGATGATAAGTATTTATTGGAAATGTTAATTTTAGAGAGTTTTCAAGCGGGATTATCTTGGGAGTGTGTTTTAAATAAAAGAGAAGCTTTTAGGAAAGTTTATGATGATTTTAATATAGATAGAATAATTAATTATGATGATAAAAAAATAGAAGAACTTATTAATAATAAAGATATTATAAGAAATAAATTGAAGATAAGAGCTAGTGTAAATAATGCTATAATATTTAAGAAAATTGTTTTAGAATATGGTAGTTTTTATAATTATTTAAAGACTTTTACTAAGGGGGAGATTATTTATGAAAATGATAAGACAACTTCTAGTTTAAGTGATGATATTTCTTTAGATTTACAAAAACGAGGGATGAAGTTTGTCGGTAGTACGATTATTTATTCATATTTACAAGCTATTGGGGTGATTAATAGTCATCAAAAAGAATGTTATTTATATAGAAAAGAGGTTGATAAGGATGTTAGCTAATATTTTATTAAGTATAGTTTCCATTTGTACATTGATTTCTTATGGACCTCAGATAACACAGTTATTAATTAGTAAAAGCTCGGAAGATTTAAGCATTTCTTCATGGGTAATAGGGACAATAAGTTATTTGTCGTATGTTTTGTATGCATATCTTTGTACAAATGATAATATGTTAAAATTCACTTCAATGTTAGAATTGGTTTTATCTTTAATGGTATTAGTCTTGATTATTATCTTTCGAATTAAAGATAGTAAAAAAAGAAAATAAACTTTTTTTATAGATTGACAAGTGTATAAAATACACATATAATATAAATGTAAGGAGAAAGTAATGGAACTAAGTAATAAGTTATATAAGAATATTGGGGTTCATGTAATTACAACATTGTTTACCGTCGATAAAGGCGATGTAAAAATTTTGCTTGTTAAACGAACAAATGAACCTTATAAAGATTATTGGGCCTTACCGGGTGGAGCAATGTACAATAATGAAACCTTGGAAGTAGCGGCCAAAAGAGAGTTAAAAGAAAAGACTGGTTTAGTAAATATTAATGTAGAATTATCTGGAGTTTTTGATGATGTTAAGAGAAGTAATTTGCAAAGAATGATTGGTATTTCTTTTCTAGGAGTTATTAATGTTGAGGGAATAAAACTTCAAAAAGAGACTTTAAAAACTTCTAATGCTGATTTCTTTCCGATAAATAGTATACCGACTTTAGCTTATGATCATAATAAAATAATAGATAAATCGATATTGATTTTAAAAGAAAAAATATTAAATAGTAATATTTTAAAAGATTTGTTACCTGATGAATTTACTTTACCAGAATTACAAAAAGTTTATGAAAAGTTATTAAATAAAGAGCTGGATAGAAGAAATTTTCGAAAAAAGTTATTAAATGATGGGATAATTTGTGACGTAAAAAAAGATGCCATTTTTAATGGGAAAAAACCGGCAAAATTATATAGATTTAAGAATTAGAATAATAAGTGTATTAGTAATAATACATTTTATATTCGAATTTAATGTGTATGAAATACGCTTATAAGAAAGGGATAATATGATTAATTTATATATTGATTTTGATGGAGTAATTAAAGATACTATTAGTGTTAGTTATAAGATGATGGATGATTTGGGGATTAATTTAAAAAATAGAAATGAAGTTATTAGATTTTATCAGAATATTGATTGGAATGATTTATTAGATAGTTCTTCCGAATTGAATGATGCTTTTCAAAATATTAAAAAGATTAGTGGAGAGGGAGTATTTAGACCAGCTATTTTAACGACTGTTAATTCTTTAGGAGAAATGATTGCTAAGGTAAATTATATTAGAAGTAAAAATGATGATATAAGTATTATATGTGTTCCTAATGGAGTAGAAAAGTGTGATATAGTTAAGGCTAAAGATGCTATTTTGGTTGATGATTATTCTGGAAATTTAGCTAGTTGGGTAAATTCTGGGGGAATTGGTATCAAGTTTGGCTATGATGATAATTATGTATCTATAAATTCTTTAAGTTTTTTTGCTTCCTATGATGTGACTAAGAAATTAGTGTTAGTCCATTAATAGAAATGTTAATTATGTTATAATTAAATTAGAGGAGTTGGTTTTAATGGCTAGAGCAGAATTTTTGTCAGCAGTTTATATGATTATTAAGAATGAAAAAGGAGAAGTATTATTTCAAAGAAGATGGGGTAGTAAGTTATGGCCTAATTTTTTAGGACTTCCGGCTGGTCATCTTGATAAGGAAGAAAATGCTATAGATGCTTTAACTAGAGAAGCTAAAGAAGAATTAGATATAGATATAAGTTCTGATGACATAGAAGATACGTTTGTAGTAAATCGAATTAATAAGAATTTAAAACCTTATTATGATGTTTATTTTGTGATTAAAAACTACGGAGGAATAATTAAGATTAATGAACCTAATAAATGTCAAGAACTTAAATGGATTAATTTAGAAGAGTTACCTGAAGATGTTATTGGTTTTGAAAGAGTGGCTCTTGATAATTATAGAGAAGGAATAAAATTTAGTGTCATTAAAATTGATGAAGAGAAAGATATGGAAAGATTGAAGAAACTATGAAAAAGAAAATCTTAAGTATTTTATTAGTAATTGGTTTGTTAGGAATAATGGCTTTTATTGGTTTTAAAATTTATACTGGGAAGATTGGTAATAAGACTAAATACGATAATAGCTATTTTGGAATAGAGACTTATAAGAGTCTGGTTGATAAAGATAATGATGGAATTGATGATCAAACAGATATTTTAAATACTGTTAGAGATTATATAGCTACTAAACCTAAGTATGAAAGCAAATATTATGCAGGAGGTTATCCTGATGATGGGTACGGGGTTTGTACCGATGTGGTAGCTTTTGGGCTTCGAGGCGCTGGATATGATTTAAGAGAACTAGTTAATGAAGATATTAAAAATAATCCTGATAAATATAATATTGAGGTTAGAGATAAGAATATTGATTATCGAAGAGTGAGAAATTTGTTAATTTATTTTCAAGATAATAGTATTAATTTAACTACTGATATTAACGACATAAAAGATTGGCAAGGTGGAGATATAGTGGTTTTCAATACCCATATAGGAATAGTATCGGATAAAAGAAATAAAAAAGGTATACCTTATGTTATTCATCATGAACGACCTTATCAAGAAGAATATGAAGAAGATATTTTAAGTAGTCGTAAGAATGATATTAAAGGGCATTTTAGAATAAGCTAATATACTGATAATATTATTTGGCGATTGGTATTTTGTAATATTATAGTGTAAGAAAGGAAAAAAATATGAAAGTAGTAGGAACAATGTTTTTTAAAGATGATAGTTTGTTGATTGATAAACCGCGAAAAAGACCAACTTATCAGATGATAGGTGGTAAAGTAGAAGCTGGTGAGACTCCATTAGAAGCTGCTATAAGAGAATGTCATGAAGAATTAGGGGACCAAGCATTATTTGATGAAAATGCGTTAGATTTAGTAATGGAATTTGATGAGATTGCTACTAGCGACGGAGTGACACCTATTCATTTCTATGTTTTTAGATATAATGGTGTGTTAAAAGGAGGGCTTTCAACATCGTTGGAAATTGAAAAATTTTTATGGTATCAGACTGACAAAGGTGAAGAGATACTTTCTAATACTTTAAAACATAAAGTTGTGCCTTATTGTTTAGAAAGAAAGCTAATTAAATAGGCCTATATATAATAATGAAGAGCTTTTAAAGATTTATTTTGTTTTAGGTATATAGTATATCAACTTATGTTAGTCATAATGACAAGACTTTTTAACTATGTACTAATAAAAAACTAGAAAAAAGGTATTATATAAACAATAAATAATTACTAGATAAAAGATAGGTTTTCCTGAAAGATAATTTAGTAATGTCTGGTTTTAATAAAAAACTTTTAAAGAAACTTTTTGCAGCAAAGACAAGGTTATTATTAATATTTTAGGAATTATTGTTGTAACGGAGGTTTTATCGGTCGGTAGTTTAGTGCTAATTAATAAAGTTATAAATAGCAATAGTGGCTCTAATGGACCAGGAATGCAGATGAATGGCGGTAGTCAAGCAAGTTATAGTGCGGTTAAAGAAATAACAACTGATGAGAAAGTTACATCTGGAACATATAGCTCAGATAATAGTGATGAAAATGCTATTAGCGTAAGTGGCAAGATAACATCTTCGCTTGATGGGGTTACAGTTACGAAGACTGGTGACTCTGATGGTGGAGAGGTTACTTTATATTTAAAGAATCAAAAAGTAACGGGTAATATTGTTGTTGATACAATTTCAACTTTATCAATGTCTTTAACTAGTAATTCTTCTTATACAGGGATAATTAATGGGGACAAGAAAGCTCATGAGATTAATTTAACTTTAGATAAGTCATCAAAGATTAAGCTTACTGGTGATAGTTATGTTACTTCATTGGACAATGAAGATAGTTCTAATAGCAATATTGACTTTAATGGATATAAATTATATGTAGATGGTGTTGCTATTAATTAAGATATATAGAGAAAATTATACTGTTTAGAATGGTATAATTTTTTTGCTTTCCAAAGACTTTTATTGTATAATGCGATTAGAATGGTCGTGAGTTTGTTGAATAAAAAGTGGTTGTTTGTTAAAAAAGGTATTTTACTTAGTTTAGTAGGAATTGTTGGTGTAGAGGGATATTTTATATTCAAAAATTCAGAGAATAATGAGGACATAAATAAGGATAATATTGGTACGAATTTAGAAAGTGTTTATCAAGTTAATTCAGAAAACTTAAAGTATTTGGTAGATCCAACAACTTCTTATTTTCAGAATGGTGTTAATTTTAAAGTTGAAAAAAATACTAACAAATATTATGTTTTAATTGATGGCTTGAAAGATAAAAATTTAGAGAAAAAAATAAATAATAAAATAAAAAGTTTAGTTGACAAGAATGCTGATGGCAAGACTTCTATAGTTTATAATCACTTTACGGCATCTTATAGTAATGTTTTTTCTTTAGAAATATTGGAGTATAATTCTAAGAAAAATGATATTAGTGAAGATGAGATTCTTCGGGGTAGTTATTGGACTGGACTTTTGGATACAGAAAATGTTGAATTACAGAATGGCCAAGATTTAAAGTTAGAGGATGTCATCTATGATGTTAATGGTCTAAAGGGTATTTTGCAGAAAAAAGCTTATGATTTAGCAGTGGAAGCAGCAGGCCTTATTTGTTCAGGGGGACCTTGTGAAAATCCTTACCCTGATTATAGTGGGGTTGAAGAGACTGTTTTAGAGATAATGAATAAATTTAAGCGTCGAGATTATAAGTTCTATTTTAGGGAAAGATGGCTTTATTTAATCTTTGATGATTTAAGTATTAATGATCCAGAGGTTATATATGAAACCGATTTTACTGGTGATAATTGTCAAGAATTTACAGAGAATACTAAGTCAGGATGTGTATATATTGAAGATGATTATGTAGATATTAATGGTAATAAATCGACTAGTAAAACTTATATTGATTTAGATAATAAACAAAGGGAAGCAACAATTACTTTAGATATGGCTGCTATTTATGATAATGTATTGATTTATGATAAGTATGTTACTGATGATAATTTGTTCTTGAATGATAATGTTATTATTGATAGAAAATTTACATCGGAGAATAGTGTTAATAATTTTATTTTAGAAAAAGATAATACTTTAATTGATTATGATAGTGGAATTTATGAGGAAAAGGTTTTTGAAGTTACTAAGGATTTAGTTTTACAAGAGATGTTAGAATTACAGACTAAAGAATATAATGTTTATAATCTTGCGGGAGCGATGGAGACCTTGGGGAAATATTCTTATGCGTATTATCAGGTTTCTCATTATAATTTAGATGAAGAAATATATCAAAATAATAAAAAGAAGATATATGTTAATAAGTTTTCTAAGGTGAATGATACTGAGTTTGGTCTAAGTACTTATAAGTCATCTTATGAATTTTTGAAAGATAAGAATGATAAGAGTAAAGTGTATTTTTATATAATAGATCCAGAGACTGGTAAAGAGTATAATAGTATTGATATTATCAATGGAAACTTTGATTTAGGGGAGTATATTTCTAATGAATGGCTTAGTCTTGGAAAATATAAGACTAAAGAGCAGTTAATTAGTAATTTGTTTATTACTTCTAATAATGTTTTTAAGTCCAAAGATAGGTTAATTTTAGATATTGGTTATGATTATATAGCATTAAAATATCAAGGAAAAGAAGTTTACTTATGTAAAGATAATTATGATGAATCTGATAAGATAAAGAAAGAATTATTGGGAGAGTAAAATGAAAGAAAAAAGTAGTAAAATTTTAAATGGGGTTATCGTTGGATTAGGAGTGTTGGCGGTAGTAGGAGGAATATTCCTTTTTGTTAAAAATAAAAAACAAGTTAGTTTGGATGAAGTCTCCGATAAGACTGAAGTTAGGATAGATGCATCTTTGGCAACTCAGCCTTTAATGGATGCTTATGTTGATAATTTGACTAATTTTAATTTAAAGAAAGATTATACTAATACGGACCCGGCTTATACTAAATTAATAAATGGGGAGACTGATTTAATCATTGTGACTGAACCTAGTAGTGATGAATTAAAAAGAGCTAGTGAAGCAGGAGTAGAGTTAGAAGTAACACCGGTTGTAAATGAGGGATTTGTTTTCTATACTAATGTTAATAATCCGGTTGATAGTTTAAAACTTAGTGAAATTCAAGATATTTATACAGATAGAATTACTAATTGGAAGCAGGTTGGTGGTGATGATGCTAATATTATAGCGTATCAAAGACCAGAGAATTCAGGTAGTCAAACTGGAATGTTATCACTTGTAATGAAAGATAAAGAAATTAAGGAACCAAAGACAGAAGAATATATTGTTTCTATGGCAGGAATAATTGATGCAGTTGCTAATTATGATAATAGTAAAAATGCAATTGGATATTCTTACTACTATTATGCAACTACCATGTATGGTAGTGATAAGATTAAATTTTTGGCTGTCGATGGAGTAAGGCCTAATCATGATACGATTAAAGATAATACTTATCCTTTAATTACGGCTTATTATATTGTGACTTTAAAAAATACCGAGAATAAAGCTGTTAATAAAGTTAAAGAAGCAATGTTAGGAAGTAAGGGACAAGAAATTGCTAGAAATGCTGGTTATATAGAAATTAATTAATCTATAAGAGTTATATTGCTTAATGTAATATGGCTTTTTAATTTATTAAAAGATAATTTCTTGACTTTGAGTAAACAATGTGCTAAGATATCACCAATTTGTTAAGAAGGGGATTATATGGTATTTAGAAAATTAGGTAATAAATGGGTTGTTGATCTTAATGGAATTTATACTTATAATGATATTCAACAATTTGATTTTAATATTTTTAAAGAATTTTTTGAAAATAAACAATTGTATCGGGATGTCCTAAAGAGTTTTGAAAGTGATGAGGTATTTAGCTTTTATGCTTATTTAGATAAAAACTCTACAGCTTGTGATTTTAGTGTTACTAAGAAAGATTTTAAAGAGGCTTTTTTTAATGTTGATAAGAAATATCAAAAAAAATATCTAGAATTAATTAAAGAAAGTAATTCTGAAGATATTAATTTACAGAAAAATCCGAAAAAATCCAAAGAAATTATAAAAGCGTTACTAAAACCGTTAAATGAAGAAACAATAGAAAAAGATGGTGGTAAAATTTTAGGGTTAAGTATGATGGAAATCTATGATTACTTAATTAAATTAAATATTATTTCAACTGATGGTTATATAATTGGTTACGATTATTTATTAAGTGATTTAGAAGCAGAAGAACAGCAAAAAGAACAATTGAACAGGTTAAAGAAAGGGCTTAGGGCATCAGTATTAAGAAAAAGTTTTAATCATACTTTAAGAGTATATAAAAATGATATAGATAAATTTCATAATAATTATAATAAGCTTATTAATAGTATTTATAAGGCATTAGGAATTAAAAAATCTAATGGAACTAAAAGTAATTATTTACTTGCTATGTTAGAATTAACGGAAAATGACTATAAAGTATTGTCAAATAATATAGATGTTTTAAGAAGATATTATATTTGTCATAAACCACTAAAAGGAGCTAATTTCTATTTAAGAGATGTATTAGATGGTGTTGATGATTGTTACTTTCAAAATTATACTTATAAACAGATTTTAATCGCATTACGGGATGTACTTAAGTATTTAAGAAATGATGATGAAGAGAAAATTGCTATAGAAAAATTATTAAAGAAAAAGGAAAAAGATGATTTATTTTCAGCATTTATTTCGACTGATAATAGAATGATAGATAGTGTAAATGTTAATGTGAAATCAGAATTTGTTGATAGGATTTTATTGGAAATGCCGCATTCTTATAATTCTTATCAACAAGCATATTATATTTATAAGACTTTATGTCAAGCTTTTAATTATGATTCTATCTATTGGGTTAATATTCAGAAGGATAAGTATTATAAGAAAAATCATTTAAAATTTAGTGATATTAATGCTAAAGATGAGGTTAACAATACCGTGATTTGTTATGATGAATCAATTATTTTAGCAGCTTTATTGGAAAAAGTTGGTTATATGACTAAAATAGTAAATTATGATTATAATATAAATCAGTTGAAGAAGATGAATCATTGTCAGGTAGTAGCATGGAATGGTAAATATTGTTTAAAAATGGATATGACGGATAAAGATGATTTGAGAGATCAGAAAGCATTTAATAATGTTGAATCCTTCGAGGTTATTTTTAGTGAAGGTATGAATCTGGAAGAGGATAGAAAAGTTGTCGATGAGTATTTTGAAAAAAAGTATCCTTTTATGAATTCCTATTTAGAAGAATTAAAAAGTTTAATTAATATTTATTCTAAATCAGATTTAAGCTTTAAAGAAAGATTGAATGGCTTATTATTATACCTGAGAGATAATAAATATGATATGATGTTTACTTTATATTCTATTAGAGATTTGATAGAAATATTCTTTGGTGAGAATGTTAATCAAGATTTAGAAAAGTATTGTGATATTACTATTTTAGGTTATAAGAATAGGGGAAATACATTTTGGCCAGCTTGTTGTATAGCCTATAATGAGTCTGGTTTAGATTATAATAATGGAAAAAATAATAATTATATTTTTTTGAAAGATTTTCATAACGCGGAAGCTATTAGCTATGATGATTTAAATAGTTTAGTTAATTCTTCTTCTGTTAATTTATTAGAAAAGAGTATTCCAGGTATAAATCAAAATATGATTAAAAGAATGTTAAAAAGATAAATGATGTCTGAGCGTTTCAGATGTCTTTTTAATTTTCATTTAATAATTTATTGTATAATAAAAGTAAGAGAGAGGTATCTTATGAATATATTAGTTATTGAAGATGAGTATAATTTAGCTGATGTTATTAAATCTACTCTAGAGAGTAATAATTATCAAGTAGAAATAGAGACTAATGGAGAAGAGGGGTATTATAAAGCACTGGGAGATACTTATGACTTAATAATTTTAGATGTTATGTTACCTAGTATGGATGGTTTTACTATCTTGAAGAAACTAAGAGAAGATAAGATAAATACAAAGATTATTATGCTTACAGCAAAGTCAACTTTAGATGATAAGTTAGAAGGTTTAGAGAATGGGGCGAATGATTATTTGACGAAGCCTTTTCATATTGAAGAGTTAGTGGCTAGAGTTAATATTCAATTGAAAGGGAGTAGTAGTAAGACTAATAAAGATATATTGACTTATGGGGATATAGAGTTAAATTTAAAGACTTCTTATTTGAAGTGTTTAACTAGTAAAGAGAGGGTATTACTGGTTTATAAGGAACTTCTTTTATTAGAGTATTTAATAGTTAATAAAGACTTAATATTATCTAAAGAACAGATTTATAATAAGATATGGGGATTAGATACAGAGATTGAATCAAATAATTTAGAAGTTTATTTATCTTTTATTAGAAGAACGTTAAAAGCTATAGATTCTAAAGTAAATATTAAGTCTTTAAGAAATATGGGGTATAAGATGGAGTATAATCATGAGTAACTTAAAGAAGAAGGTTTTCTGGTTAGCTTTTAGTATCTTAAGTATTAGTATATTAGGGTTTATTGTAGTCTTTAATACCGAGAAATATCTAGAGTATCAAAAGAATATTAAAGATAATTTAAGAATGGCAAGGACTAATGAAGAAGATAAAGATATAGTAAATTCTAAAGAAGATAGAGATAATAAAGATGATATTCCTAAAGAGGATAATAATTCTAGTATAGATATTAAATATATGGATAAGGTTATTTATACTATTCTTTTAGATGATAATAATTCTATTAGAGATGTTATTAATTTATCAAATAATAATATAGATGATAGTAGTATCAAAGTACTAGGACATTCTATATTAGATAAGAATAATCTAAAGAAGGAGTATGTGGGAAATCTTTATTTTAATAGATATAGTTATGTCTATAGAAGGGGGAAGTATTTAACTATTATAGATAATAAGAGTATTCAAAATAGTCTTTATAATTCTTTATTAATATCTTTAATATTATTAGTTATCTTAGAAATTATTGTCTATATAGTTAGTATGATCTTAACGAATTGGATAATTAAACCAGTGATGAGTAGTTTTTTAAAACAAAAAGAGTTTATAGCAGATGCTTCTTATGAGTTAAAGACTCCTTTATCAGTTATTATTGCTAGTAGTGAAGCTTTAGAAGAGAATCCTAAAGAGATTAAGTGGTTAAATAATATTAAGAGTGAAGCTAATAGGATGAGTATTTTAATAAAGAATTTATTAGATTTAGCATCATTTGAAAAGAAAGAGACTTATATTTTAAAGGAAGATAGATAGTAATATTAAGTTTACTTTTGATAGTTATTCTATGAAAGAGTTAGTAAATATTCTTTTAGATAATGCTTTGAAACATGCAGATAAAAGAAGTACTATTGAAGTGGAACTTAAAAGTGAAGGGAATAATATTATTTTAAGAGTAAAGGATACTGGAGATGTGATTCCTAAGGGAGAAGAAGAAAAGATCTTTGAGAGATTTTATCGTTTAGATAAGTCTAGAAGTAGAAAAGATAATAGATATGGGTTAGGACTTGCTATTGCTAAGAATATAGTAGTTAATCATAAGGGGAAGATATGTGCTAAGAGTACTGGTAATGGGACTGTGTTTGAAGTATGGTTTAAGAATTAAAAGAAAGTTGATTTTTTCTGAGATAGAAAACTTTTTTTAGTCTTTAAAATTTTAATTAATTGTGTTATATTTAGGATAGTTATTAAGAATAGATATATAAGGTTAGCTTTATGTTAATTAAGTGTTGTGGTATCTGAGTATTATTTATATTTAAGATATTAATTATTCTTAATAGATATTGTTCGAAAGGTGTTATAAAAGAAGAAATGAAAGAGAGACTAAACAAAAAACAAATGACCCTGGTCTTAGGAATCATTTGTACTGTGGGGTTATTGGGAGTAGGTATTTCATATGCTTGGTGGCGTTTAAGCTTTGTTCAAGATAAGGCTAATACGGCTGTAAGTAAGTGTTTGAAATTAGAACTTGCTAATCAAAGTAATGAGATTAATTTAACTAATATGTATCCGATTAGTGATGAAGAAGGGCGAGCTTTAACACCATTTACTTTTACTTTAAAGAATACTTGTAGTATGTCAGCTAAATATACATTAAATTTAGAGATGTTAGAAGGTACTACTTTAAATAGTAATTATTTAGCAGTATTAGTTAATAATAAAGATATTAAATTATTAAGTAGTTATAATACGGCTACAACAGTAGTAAAGGGTAGTACAGAGTCGAGAACGCTTGATACGGGGACTTTGGCTCCTAATGGGAGTAAAGATTATAGTATTTCTCTTTGGATGGATAAAAGTGTTACTTTAAGTGATGATGCCCAAAATAAAGTATTTAAGTCTAAAGTAGTAGTGGATGCGGTTGCTACAGAGACTGCTATAGATAAGATTATTGCCTCTGTTGATACGACTGGTAAGTGTCCAACTATGAATGATGATGGTTCAGTGAATGTTACTGGAGTAGAGGCTACTAATGGTTATTTATGTAAGGCTAAAGATGCTTATGGTGATTCATATTATTATCGTGGTAATGTAACTAATAACTATGTGGAGTTTGCTGGTTTTTATTGGCGAATTGTTCGTATAAATGGTGATGGTACTGTTCGGGTTATTTATGATGGCACGAGTGCTCATGCTAATGGTGAGGCAAGTGCCGATAGACAGATTGGTAAGAGTGCTTTTAATAGTAGTTATATGGATAATGCTTATGTTGGTTATATGTATGGTAATAGTGATGCCGTAGTAGAATCGTCTGAGTATGACTCATCAAACAATTTTACAAATACAGATACGTTTTATATTTCAAAAGAGTATACGTTTGATGAGAATACAAAACTATTTACTTTGAAAAATCCAATTCAAGTACTTGGTAGTAATCTTACTACTGATTACATTGGATATTATTATGCTAGTGGGTATCCAACTAGTGTACATTCTAGTGTAGATAGACTATATAAAATAATGGGTGTAACTGCTGGTAGTTCTTATGCTAAAATAAAATGTGGTTATGTCACATATGGAACTTCCAGCAAAGAAGTAGCTCAAACTAATACCAATAATTCAACCATAAAAATTTACTTAGATAATTGGTATAAAACAAATATAGTTGGTACAACTAATGAACAATATTTAGCTGATAATGTATTCTGTAATGAT
>CAKOOW010000020.1 GCA_934098445.1 uncultured Bacilli bacterium | reverse complement strand
GATATTAAAATTCGTTCATTCTTAGCAAAGGAACTAAAAGAAGCAGCTGTTGCCTCAATCGTTATTGAAAGAAACGACAAAAGATGTGATGTTACTATTAAATCTGCTAAACCAGGAGTAATCATTGGTAAGGGTGGAGAAGACATCGAAAAATTAAGAAATAAATTAAAAAAATTAGTTGGCGAAGATATTTATTTATCTATCGTTGAAGTTAAAAATCCAGATTTAAATGCACAAATTGTTGCTCAAAATATTGCTTTGCAAATTGAAGCAAGAGCACCTTTTAGAAGTGTTCAAAAACGTGCAATTAGAAATGCTATGAAGGCTGGCGCTAAGGGTATTAAAACTTTAGTATCTGGTCGTGTTGGTGGTGCTGAAATGGCAAGAAACGAAGGTTATACAGAAGGTACTGTTCCTCTACATACTGTTCGTGCTGACATTGATTATGGTACTGCTGAGGCTTTAACTACTTATGGTATTATTGGTGTTAAAGTTTGGATTTATAAAGGAGAAATTCTTCCAACTAAAAATGTTAAGAAGGGAGAGACTATAAATGTTAATTCCAAAAAGAACTAAATATCGTAAACCTCATAGAGTAAGTTACGATGGACATGCTAAAGGTAATACAGAACTTCATTTAGGCGATTATGGTCTTATGGCTAAAGAAGGCGCATGGATTTCTGCTCGTCAAATTGAAGCTGCTCGTATTGCGATGACACGTTATATGAAACGTGGTGGCAAAGTATATATTAATATTTTCCCACACTTAGCATTAACTAAGAAACCACTAGAAACTCGTCAAGGTACCGGAAAAGGTAATGTTGATGATTGGGTTGCTGTAGTTAAAAAAGGTAAGATTATGTTTGAAATCAGCGATGTAGATGAAGCTACTGCTCGTGAGGCACTTCGTCTTGCTTCTCATAAATTACCTGTTACATGCAAATTTGTAAAGAAAGAAGGTATTTCTAATGAAGGTTAATGAATTAAGAAAATTAACAAATGAAGATTTAGCTAATAAAATTACTGAATCTAAAAAAGAATTATTAGATTTAAGATTTAAACAATCAACTGGAAGTTTAGAAAAACCTTCTAAAATCCATGAATTAAGAAAAGATGTAGCGAGAATGAAAACTATTCTTCGTGAAAGAGAATTATCAGAGGGAGGAGAAAACTAATATGGCAGAAACTAAAAGAGCAGAACTTATAGGTAAAGTTGTATCTGCTAAGTGCGATAAAACTATTACTGTTTTAGTTGAAACTTATAAAAATCATCCACTTTATGGTAAGAGAGTTAAATACTCTAAAAAATACGTAGCTCATGATGAAAATAATGTAGCTAAAGAAGGAGATACAGTAAGAATTGCTGCTACTAGACCATTATCTAAAACTAAGAGATATGAACTAGTTAAAGTAGTAGAAGAAGCTGTAATTCTATAGGAGGTATCATTATGGTAATGCAAGAAAGTAGATTAAAAGTTGCTGATAATTCAGGACCAAGAGAATTGCTTGTTATTCGTGTAATGGGTGGCTCTAAAGTTAAATATGGTAATATTGGAGATGTAGTTGTTGGAACTGTTAAAAAGGCTATTCCAAACTCTAATATTCCTGAAGGTAAAGTAGTTAAAGCAGTTATTGTAAGAAGCGTTGAAGGCGTTAGAAGAAAAGATGGTTCTTATATCAAATTTGATGATAATGCTTGCGTTTTAATTAAAGATGATAAGAGTCCAGTTGGAACAAGAGTTTTAGGACCAGTTGCAAGAGAACTTCGTGATAAAGATTATATGAAGATTGTATCTCTTGCTAGTGAAGTAATATAGGAGGCTTTTAGATGAAAGTTAAAGTTGGAGATCAAGTTAAAATTTTAGCCGGAAAAGATAAAAATAAAGAAGGCAAAATTATTAAGACTTTAAAAAACGAAAATAAAGTAGTTGTTGAAGGCATTAATATTATCAAAAAGCATGTTAAACCAAGATATACTAATGAATCTGGTTCTATCGTTTCTATGGAAGCTCCTATTCATGTTTCTAATGTTAAAAAAGTAGAGGCTAAAAAAGCTGCTGCTAAGAAAAAAGAAACTAAAGTAGAAGATGCTAAAGTAGAAGAAAAAGCTACAAAGAAAACTACTGCTAAAAAGACTACAAAGAAAGTAAAAGAAAGCTAGTGAGGAGAAGTTATGAGTAATTTAAAAGAATTATATAATAAAGAAATAACTGCTTCTTTAATGAAAGAATACAACTATTCTTCTAAGATGGAAGTTCCAAGATTAGAAAAAATCGTTGTTAACATGGGTGTTGGTGACGGTGCTCGTGATTCAAAATTCATTGAAGCAGCTGTAAAAGACTTAGAAGCAATTACTGGTCAAAAACCTGTTGTTACTAAGGCTCGTAAATCTATTGCTGGCTTTAAATTAAGAGAAGGCCAACCAATAGGTTGCAAAGTTACATTAAGAGGAGAAAATATGTATAACTTTATGGATAAACTTATAAAGTTAGCACTTCCTCGTGTAAGAGATTTTAGAGGTATCTCTAAAACGGCATTTGATGGGAGAGGAAATTATACTTTAGGAATTAAAGAACAATTAATTTTCCCTGAAATCAATTATGATGAAGTAGTTAAAGTAACTGGTATGGATATTGTATTTGTTACTACTGCAAAAACAAATGAAGAAGCATTGCATTTATTAAATGCATTTGGTCTTCCATTTAGAAAGTAATGCTAGAGGAGGAAAATATTTATGGCAAAAACAAGTATGGTTGTTAAACAACAAAGAACACCAAAGTTTAGTACTCGTGCATATACACGTTGCGAAAGATGTGGACGTCCTCATGGTGTTTTAAGAAAATATGGATTATGTCGTATTTGCTTTAGAGAACTTGCAAATAAAGGACAAATTCCTGGTGTAAGAAAATCAAGTTGGTAGGAAAGGAGGAATTTTAGATGGTACAAGATAATATAGCAGATATGCTAACAAGAATGCGTAATGCATTACAAATGCGTTATCAAACAGTAGTAGTTAATGGAACTAAGATGACTTTAGGAATTGCTGAAATTCTAAAGAAAGAAGGTTTTATTACTGATTATAATTATGAAAAGAATATAACTGGTGATAAATTAACTATTACTTTAAAATATGGCGAAAAGAAAGAACGTGTAATTACTGGTTTAAAGAGAGTTTCTAAATCTGGTTTACGTGTTTATGCTAAGGCTAATGAAATTCCTCGTGTTTTAAATGGACTTGGAATTGCAATTATTTCTACTTCAAAAGGATTAATGACTGATAAAGAAGCTAGAGAAAATAATTTAGGAGGAGAAGTACTTGCCTATATTTGGTAAGGAAAAACTTAAGTTATGAGTAGAATTGGAAATAGACATTTAGTTATTCCTGAGGGCGTTACTGTTACAGTTAATGGTAATAATGTAACTGTTAAAGGTCCTAAAGGTGAATTATCAATTGTTGTTAGTAATTTAATTAAAGTAGAAGTTAGTGATGGTAAAGTATTAACTACTAGACCAAACGATGAAAAGGCAACTAAACAACTTCATGGTACTACTAATGCTTTAATCAATAATATGATTAAGGGTGTAACTGATGGTTATACAGTAGGACTTGAAGCTGTAGGTGTTGGTTATAGATTCAATGTTTCTGGAAAGAAAATTGGTATTACTGCAGGTTTTTCTCATCCTGTTGAAGTAATGGTTCCAGAATACTTAGAAGTTAAACAAGAAAGTAATACTGAAATTACTCTTTCAGGTATTAATAAAGAAAAGCTAAACCAATTTGCTGCTGAAATTCGTTCAATTAGAGAACCAGAACCATATAAGGGTAAAGGTATTCGTTATAAGGGCGAAGTTATTAGACGTAAAGAAGGTAAAAAGGCTGCTAAATAAGGTAAGGAGAGATAGTTATGATAAGAAAAGAATCAAACAATGTTATGCGTAAGATTAGACATACCAGAGTTCGTAATAAAATTAACGGTACTAGTGAATGTCCAAGACTAAACGTATTTAGATCTAATAGTAACATTTTTGCTCAAATTATAGATGATGAAAAACAAATTACCTTAGTTAGCTCATCATCTGTTGAACTAAAATTAAATAATGGTGGCAATATTGAAGGGGCAAAACTTGTCGGTAAAGATATTGCAGAAAAAGCCAAAAAGAAAAATATTACAAAAGTTGTTTTCGATAGAGGTGGATACCTTTATCATGGACGTGTTGAAGCCTTAGCAGAAGCTGCACGTGAAAACGGACTAGAATTCTAAGAGGAGGATAATATGCCAAAAAAAGAAACTGAATCTAAAAAAAGTATGCTTGAAGATCAAGTTATATCAATTGGACGTGTTACTAAAGTTACTAAGGGTGGTAGACATTTTAGATTTTTAGCTACTGTTGTAGTTGGAAATAGAAAAGGTTTAGTTGGTCTTGGTAGTGGTAAGTCTAATGAAGTTCCTGAAGCTATTAAAAAGGCACTTCAAGCTGCTAATAAGAATGTTGTAAAAGTATCTTTAGTTGATAATAGAACTATTCCTCATGAGGCTACTGCTAAAGTTGGTCGTGCTGAAGTTTTATTAAAACCTGCTAAAGAAGGTACTGGTTTAGTTGCCGGTGGTGCTGCTCGTGCTATTTTAGAACTTGCTGGTGTTAAAGATGTTGTATCTAAATCATTAGGTTCTAATACAAAAGTTAATGTTGCTAAAGCAACTTTAGAGGCATTAAAGGCTCAAAAAACTAAAGAACATGTTGCTGAATTAAGAGGAAAGAAAGTAGAGGAATTATAATATGAAATTACATGAATTAAATGCTCTACCTGAAGCAAAATCTAGAAAAAGAGTAGGACGTGGTCCTGGTTCTGGAATGGGTAAAACATCTACACGTGGAGAAAAGGGACAAAAGTCTCGTAGTGGGGCATCAATTGCGCCATGGTTCCAAGGTGGTCAAACACCATTATATAGAAGATTACCTAAACGTGGATTTAGTAATGCTAAATTTGCAACTAGATATGCTACTATTAATTTAGATGACTTAAATAAGTATTTTAAAGATGGAGATGTTGTTACTCCAGAAGTATTAAAAGAGAAAGGTATATTAAAAAATCAATTATCTGGTGTTAAAGTTTTAGCTAATGGTACTCTTGAAAAGAAATTAACTGTTAAGGCTAATAGATTCTCAAGCGTTGCTGTATCTAAGATTGAAGCAGCAGGTGGCAAGACTGAGGTGATCTAATATGTTTGCTGGTTTGAAGCAACTATTTAGTCCTTCTAATAAAGATTTAAGAAAAAGAATATATTTTACTCTTATGTGCTTAGGCTTATTTTGCCTAGGTACAACTATTACTATCCCTTGGGCATCAGCTTTATATCAAGAACTTGGTTTCTTAGAGATATTTAACTTGATGTCCGGTGGTGGTCTTAGAAGTTTTTCAATATTTGCTCTTGGTGTTTCACCATACATCACGGCATCTATTATTACTCAATTATTACAAATGGATATAATTCCTTATTTTAAAGAATTAAAAGAAGAAGGATATACGGGAAGACAAAAAATAAATCGAATTACAAGATATTTAGGTATATTATTTGCATTTATTCAAGGTTATATTTTAACTATTGTATATATGAATGGTATGTCAAGTCTTGATATTCTTAAGACTACTGTCGTTATGACGGCTGGGACTTGTTTCCTATTATGGATTGGAGACCAAGTTACTACTAAAGGTATTGGAAATGGTATTTCCCTACTAATTATGGCTGGTATTATTCAAAGTATGCCATCGATGTTTGTAACAACTTTCCAAAGTCTAGTTACGTCAGGAACTTATTCAACGGTTCTGGGTAGCATATTATTTGCTTTATTTGTAATAGTTT
Organism: uncultured Bacilli bacterium; assembly: GCA_934098445.1. Taxonomy (GTDB): domain Bacteria; phylum Bacillota_I; class Bacilli_A; order RF39; family UBA660; genus CAG-605. Next base: position 15,449 of record CAKOOW010000020.1, on the reverse strand, counting down.
ATATTTTCATTATTCTTGGAGTTGTATTTATTCAACTTGCAGAGAGAAGAGTACCTATTCAGTATTCTAATCGTACTAATAGTGCGTATGGTGCGCAAACATCATATTTACCTATTAAGTTGAATCCTGCTGGAGTAATGCCTGTTATTTTTGCCCAAACTTTACTTGCTATTCCAACTACAATTGTTGCTTTAGTAGGTAATGATGCGGCAAAAAACTTTGTTAATAACTATATAGCTTATACTAGTCCAACTGGTTTTATTCTATATGTTATTCTTATTCTATTCTTTGGATATTTCTATACTTTTATGGAAATGAATCCTGAAGAGATGAGTAAAAATTTAAATAAAAATGGTGGATATATTCCTGGGGTTAGACCAGGAGCTGATACTACTGATTATATTTCTAAGGTTATTGGAAGACTTACAATCGTAGGATCAATATTTCTAGTAATTATTGCTGGGTTACCTATTATTTTTTCTAAATTTTCAGGTTTACCTAGTAGTGTAACAATAGGTGGTACGGGACTTTTAATTGTCGTTGGTGTTGCTATTGAAACTTATAAACAGCTAGAAAGTTCATTAGTAAGTCGTAGTTACCGTGAGGGAAGAAGGCATCGTAGATAATGAAAAACATTATTTTTATTGCTCCTCCTGCTGCTGGTAAAGGAACTATGAGTACATTATTAAAAAATAAATATAATTATGTCCATATTTCGACTGGGGATTTACTAAGAGATGCAAAATCTAAAAATGATGAGTTTGGGAAAATGCTTGCTGGAATATTAGCTTCTGGCAAGTTAGTACCAGATGAAATTGTCTTAGAATTATTAGAAAATCGAATTAAACAAGATGATGCTAAGAAAGGATTTATTCTTGATGGATATCCTAGAAATATTAAACAAGTTGATTCTTTAATTAAATTGTTTAATGAACTTAATATTAATGATTATGTAGTTATCTATCTTGATGTCGATTATGAAGAGGCGATGCATCGTACTTTAGGGAGAATGATTTGCAGTAATTGCAAGAGTAGTTTTAATAAGTTTAAAGAAGCTACTAGACCTAGGGTCGATGGAATATGCGATTTTTGTGGAAGTAAATTAGAAGTGAGAGCTGATGATACAGAAGAAACTTTTAAAGTTAGATATCAAACTTATATAGATGATACGAAACCTGTTGTTGATTATTTTAACAAATTAGGGAAGTTGGAATTTATTAAAGTAAACGATAATCCACAAGAAATGTTAGAAAATATAGAAAAATATTTGGAGGTATAAATGGTTAGTATTAAAAGTGAAAAAGAAATTGAATTAATGAAACACTCTGGACATATTAACTATTTATGCCACAAACTTCTAGAAAAGAATATTAGACCGGGAATCACAACTGGTGAATTAGAAAAGATAGCTAAGGATTTTATGGAAGCCAATGACTGTGTATCATCAAGTTTTGGTTATGAAGGTTATCCTGGTTATTTATGTATTTCTATTAATGATGAGGTTGTGCATGGTATTCCGGGTAAAAGAAAGCTAAAGAATGGTGATATTGTAAAACTTGATATTTCAATGATTTATAAAGGATATCATTCAGATTCTGCTGCTACTTATCCTGTAGGTGAAATTAGTAAAGAGAAGGCTTATTTACTTCTACATACTAAGAAGGCTTTATATGAAGGGATAAATCAAGTTAAAGAGGGATGTCGTTTAGGAGATATCGGTCATGCTATTGAAACATATGCGAAAGAACATAATTTAAGTGTTGTTAGAGAGTTATGTGGACATGGTATTGGTACGGAACTTCACGAAGATCCTGATGTATTAAATTATGGAAAGAAAGATACGGGAATGGTTTTAAAAGCAGGGATGACTATTGCTATCGAACCAATGTTAAATTTGGGAGAAAGATATGTCTATATGCTTGATGATGATTGGACTATTTGTACTGATGATGGTAGCCCATCTGCTCATTTTGAACATACCGTATTAGTAACTAAAGATGGTTACAAAATATTAACAGGAGAATAAAATGGCTAAAGAAGATAAAATAGAAGTTGAAGGAAAAGTAACGGAAGTTTTAAAGGGTGGCGAATACCTAGTAAACTTACCTAAATTTCAAAAGACTGTTAAAGCTTACGTTTCTGGTAAAATGCGCGTTAATATGATTCGTATCTTACCAGGTGATACAGTTACAATTGAACTATCGCCTTATGATTTAACACGTGGGCGCATTGTATGGAATAAAAGATAATGGAGGAATTATTATGAAAGTTAGACCATCTGTAAAGAAAATTTGTGCAAAATGTAAAATTATCAAAAGAAAAGGTAAAGTAATGGTTATTTGTGAAAATCCAAAACACAAACAAGTACAAGGCTAATAGGAGGTAATTATGGCACGTATTAAAAATATTGAAATTCCTAACGAAAAACATATTTGTATTGGCTTAACTGCAATATATGGTATTGGTAGAAATCTTGCTAATACTATTTGCGATGATGCAAAAGTTGAGAGAACAAAAAAAGGCAAAGATTTAACTGATGCAGAAGTTGCTGCAATTAGAGCACAAGTTGAAAAATATGTAGTTGAGGGTGATCTTCGTCGTGAAGTTCAAATGAACATTAAAAACAAGATGGAGATTAATTCTTACCAAGGTACAAGACATAAAAAAGGCTTACCAGTTCATGGACAAAGAACTAGTAGAAATGCTCGTACAAGAAAAGGTAAGGGTAAGACTGTAGCTAATAAGAAAAAAATAAGTAAGTAGGAGGTAAGTAATTATGGCTTATAATAGAAGAAAAAGAAAAGTAAAGAAGAATATTCCTGAAGCACAAGCACATATTCATGCAACTTATAATAATACTGTTGTATCTATTACTGATGTAAATGGTAATGTAATTAGTTGGGCATCAGCTGGTACTATTGGTTATAAGGGTTCAAAGAAGAAAACTCCTTATGCTGCTGGTATGAGTGCTGAGGCTGCTGCAAAGGTTGCTTTTGATAACGGTGTTAGAAAAGTTGAAGTTTTTGTTAAAGGCTTAGGTGCTGGTAGAGAAAATGCTATTCGTTCTTTACAAACTGCTGGATTAGAAATTACTGCAATCAATGATATTACACCAGTTCCACATAACGGATGTCGTCCACCAAAACGTCCAAGAAATTAAGAAAGGAAACTGTAATTGTATGATAAAATTTGAAAAACCGGATTATAAAATTGCAGAATATGTTGAAAATACTCACTATGGAAGATTTGAATTAGATCCACTTGAAAGAGGATTTGGTACTACTATTGGGAATGCTTTAAGAAGAGTTATGTTATCAAGTCTTCCTGGGTGTGCATTAACATCAGTTAAAATTGATGGAGTAATGCATGAATTTCAAAAGATTGACGGCGTTGTTGAAGATGTAACTACTATTATTTTAAACTTAAAGAGTGTTGTTTTGATTAATCATTCTACTAAAGAGGAAGGCTTAGGACAAAAAGTATTACGTTTAAGTGCAAACGAAGAAGGTCCTGTTACTGCTGGAATGATTGCTAAAGACGCGGAAATAGAAGTAGTAAATCCTGACTTAGTTATTTGTAATTTAGTTAAGGGCGGTAAAATCGATATGGAATTAACTGTCGGTACTGGTCGTGGTTATGTTGATGCCAAAGCTAATGAAAAGTTACTAGGTGAGAGAAAGTTAGGTGTAATTGCTATTGATAGCTTATATTCACCTATCGAAAGAGTAAGCTATGATGTAGAACCTACTCGTGTTGGTCAAAATGAAAATTTTGATAAACTTATTATGAATGTTTATACAAATGGTTCTATAACTCCAGAAGAAGCGATGGCTTTATCGGCTAAGATTTTAATTGAACATTTTAATATTATTGCTGATTTAAATAATATTGCTGATATGGCAGGAATTATGGCTGAAAAGAAAGTTGATACAATCACTAAGACATTAGAAACTCCTATTGAAGAAATTGAATTCTCAGTTCGTGCTTACAATTGCTTAAAGAGAGCGGGCGTAAATACTGTTCAAGATTTAATTAATAAAAAAGAAGTAGAAGTTACTAAGATTAGAAACTTAGGTAAGAAATCTCTAAAAGAGGTTATTGATAAAGTTAAAGAAATGGGTCTTAGCTTTAAAGACTAATAATTAGGAGGGAATATGACAAAGTATAGAAAATTAAACAGAGAATCTCGTATTCGTAGAAGTATTCTTGCTGGTTTAACTAAAGATGTTATTAACAATGGTTATGTGGTAACAACTGAAGCTAGAGCTAAAGAAGCTAGAAAATTTGTTGATCGTATGATTACTTATGGAAAAGATGGTTCTTTAGTAGCAAGAAGAAAAGCACTTGCTTTCTTACATAATGATAAAGATGTAGTTAGTAAAGTATTTAATGAACTAGCACCTAAATACCAAGATCGTAATGGTGGATATACTAGAATTATTAAATTAAAAGAAAGAGTTGGAGACGATGCTCTAACTGTAAAATTAGAACTTGTATAAGGTTCTTTTTTTATTGCATAAAGTCATCTTTTATGATATAGTTTATTTATAGTAATAATAGAGGGATTGATAAATATGAACAAACAAATTATTTTAAATCAATGTGATAAAATTAAAGATGTTGTAAAAGATGCTACTCAAAACGAAGAGGAAGCTAGAAGTAATGCAGAAAAATTCAAAGAAATAAAAGAGTCTAATACAAAATTACTAAGTATTTTAAATTTAGCTAAGGATATTTATTGGGAATTAGAAAGAACTTTAAGAATTATAGAGATTGATAAAGAATATGATAATACTTCTGATGAGTTAGAAAATCTTAAGATTAGAGTTAAAGATTTAATAAGTGATTTAGTGGGAAAAGTAGAAGACTTAAAGAGTTATGATTCTGTTAAAGAAACGGTAGAATTCTATAAGGAAGCTATTAATGATGCTAATGAGTTTATTGATGGAGATGCTACTAAGAGTGTAGAAACTCATAATGAAGATAATTCGACTGATAATCTTGATTTTAGTTTTGATAAAGATGAAGAAGTAGATACACCATTTAGTTTTGATGATGATATATTTAATATTGATAATGAAGTAAAACCTTTAGAAAGTAGTAGAGAAGAAGATAATTCTAAGAAGGAAGAGACATCTAGTAATAATGATGATTTAAATACGTTTGATTTTTCTTCTATGTATGGCTTTGATTCTAAAGATGAGGAACATGAAGATAAACAAAAAGTAGTAGCTGTTACTGATTTTAGTGATAGTGTAACTTCTGCTGAGGATAAGGAAGAACCTAAAGAAGATGTAAAAGAAAGTTCTTCTTTAGAAGATAAATCAAGCGATGATAATGATGATGCTTCTTTGGATGAATTAAATGATTTGTTCAATTACTTAAATAGTGATAATAGTTTTAATGAATAGAAGAGGTAGTTATGGGCTTGAAGACAAATACAATTATTACTTTGGAAAATAATGAGAAGTATGTAGTTTTAAATGAGACTATGTATGGTGGTAGTAAGTATTTCCTAGTGATGGGAATTGATGATAAATTAGAAGTAGTTCCTAATAAAGTAAAGATAATAGAAGAGATTTTAGAAGAAAATGATGTTTATGTTGATACGGTAACTGATTCTAATTTGATTGTTATATTAACAAGATTATTGAAGGCTCAAATGTAGTCTTCTTTTTTTTGAATATAAAAAAATAGTCCGAAGACTATTAAATTTCATTAATGGTGGAGCAGAGGAGAATTGAACTCCTGTCCAAATACTTAAACATTAAGCTTCTACAAGTTTAGCTAAGAATTAATTTTCATTATTAAACTGGCTTTAGCTTACCTATTTAATAACTAGTTTAGTTGATATTCGTTAAATTACCTTAAACATATAATTTAATATAATCTATTAATATAAAATCTAATCTAAATCATAGATAAATCTAGAGAAGATTGCTCCAAGCTTATCTTAAGCAAATGAAGGAGCAAAGTTGAAACCGAAGTTTCTTTCTGTTTTGTCATTTAATTTTTTTAAGATTTTTAAGTCTTCTTGCGACTACTTGCCACTTAACACTTAACAATATTTGTCGAAACCATTACTGCCCCGTGTTATTAATTATAACATATAAGATATTAATTGACAAGAATTGGTTTTTGTGTTAATATATGGGCGAAAAACAACTCGAGATGTACTTGAATAAAGAAGTTGATTGGGGGAATCAATATGAAAAATGAAAAATTAAAAGTGGAAAATATTGGTAACATTATGTTATCAAGAAGACAAGTTATGCAGTTAGGAGCTTTGGGATTAATTTCTTTAGCAACTGGAAAATGTGAAATTAAAGCAGAGGCTGCTGGTAACTCAGAAGTTTTATATCAGTCATTTGTTAATGCTTTTGCTGATAATATTACGGGTTCTAATGAAAATACTTATGGTTTAACTGTTAAATTTAATAATTTAGAACAATTCTTAATAGCTGACTCTAAGGGCAATCCTTTCATTTATAATTATTATAAAAATTGTGTTGCTAAGAAAACCAGAGGTAATTGGTCAAAATTTTACGCTGATGCATCTCAAAAACAATTATTAGATCAATGTGAAGCTTATTTATATCATTTATCAGTATATCCAAATGATGAGGCTGTTGCTAAGAATTTCTTGAATTATGTGAAGGCTAATATCTTAGAACAAAAGAATCCAGTTCCATCAGTTGATAGTAAAACAGGCAAGGCTTTTACAGCAATGTATGCTGATTTTGATGCTTATTATTTTAAGAATGTTCCAGTTTTCGAAACAATTTGTGAAATGGTTCAAATTGCTTGGGAGAAGATTCCAGCCATAAGCAAAATTCGTCAAAGTACTAAGCCGGAAGATATGGATGATACTCAATCATATAATTGTGCCCAAGTAATTATTGATAAGTGTGCCGGTCGTACTGATACAAGTGATAGAAACGGTCATCCAAGACATTCAGGAATTACTAAAGGAAACTTTCAAACTGATGAACTAATTAATCTTAATTATTATGCACCTAATAAAGATATACAAACAATGGTTACAAGAAATTTAATTACGGTACTTAATGAAGATGGAAGTCGTGCATTTACTGATGATGACATTCGTGATACTCTAGGTTTAAATACTAATGGCATTTCACTTTCATTAAAACGTTAAAGGGGGAAAATATTATGTATGAAGATACTAAATATCAAGTTAAAATAAATTGGAAAAACATATTATTTATTGTCGGTGTAATAGCACTAACTGTAATTGTTATGATGCTTATTATGCCAAAAACAAATAGGGAAGCTTCTAATAAACAAGCATTTACTACTAACTTAAATATTATGAAAGAAGCTGCTAAAAGTTATTATACTTCAGGTGGCAATATGCCAGAAAATATTGGTGAGTCATCAACAATAAATCTTGAAAGTATGATTAGTAAAAAACTAGTTTCAGATTTTGTTGATAAGAATAATAAATCTTGTAACAAGACTAATTCTTATGCCCAAATTACGAAAACAGGATCTAGTGAGTATGTTTTAAAAACACAACTTGCTTGTGATACTTCTAGTGATTATGTGCTTGAAACTATTACTACTACTACTAAAAATAATAATATAGCTTCTGATAGTGGTGATGATAAGACAACTACTGATGATAATAACAAAAATGTAAATAACGATGAAGATGATGATGAAGATAAATTAAAACCTGGTGAAACTGTTGATAAAGATGGAAATATTATTAAAACAGTAAAAGAATATGAGTTTAAAAAACCAGTGTATAGTTCTAAAAACACTTACCGTTGTGAAGATGGTTATAAATTAGATTCATCTAATAATAAGTGTTATAAAGAAGTAACTGGAGAAACTATTCCTGCTACTCCTGTATATTTCGAAGATAAGACTGAAACCACCGATGCTAAGAAAAATACTAAAGATGGTTATGATGAAAAAACTGAACCTACAAAGACGGTTGATAAGACAGAAACCAAATGTCCAGAAGGTTATACTGAAAATAATGGTACTTGCATTAAGTATGTAGAAGCTACCGTTACTCCTGGTACTACAACTTATACTTGTGATGAGAAAAACGGTTACAAACTAAATCAAACAACTAATAAATGTGAAAGAACAATTACAGTAGCTCCTACTAAGAAAGAAACTACTGCTACCGTTGCTACTTGTAAATATACTGGAGATAATTTAAATAGTTATAATAATACTTGTTCTTACAGTTCAACTCAAAATAATAATCAATCTTGTAGTTGCCCAAGTGGTTCAACAAGAAATTGGTTTGGAATGTGTGTTAAAACGGAAAGTGTGACAACTTGTTCATGCCCATCTGGTTACACAGAAAATTCTGCTGGTAGATGTGTTAAGACTGAAAATAATCAAACATGTTCATGTCCTTCTGGTTATACAGAAAATTCTGCTGGTAGATGTGTAAGTCAAGGTAGTAAAACTCCAGCTTTATGGGATAATGGTAAAGATGCTGGTAAATTTAGTTATGATAAATCAGGATATACTAGCACGGGTAAAATAACTTGTACTGCTTCTAGTGTTGGGGGCAGAGCAATGTATACGTGTGTAAGTTCAAATGCACGTTGTACGACTGGTACTTACGATGGTAATGGCTATTGCGTATCTGGTGGTAATAGTTATACTAATAAAGTATGTAGTGGTGGAAGTTCTAATTCTTATACTAACAAGGTATGTAGTAATGAGGATAAGAAAACTTATGTAGATGAAGTATGTACAGGTACTAATACAGCTACTTGTGATAAGGGTGGAACATTATCTTATGATAAGACAACTTGTACATATAATGCTACTTTAGAGACTAAGAGTAATATCGAGTATACTTGCGATACTACTAATGGTTATAATTTAGATACAGCTACTAATACTTGTGTTAAGAAAGAAGTAGTTGAACCAACAAAGAATACTACTGATACTCAATACACTTGTCCTACCGGATATACTAAAGATGGTACTACATGTTATATTACTACTGAAAAAGTAACTAATACTACTTATAAATATACTTGTCCAGAAGGCTTTACAGCTAATGGAACTGGAGAAACTATGACTTGCACAAGACATGTTGATTCTAGTGAGGAATATTATTGTGAAGATAAGGATGCTGTTTTAGATAAAGAAACTAAAAAGTGTACTAAAACTATTAAGGGTAATATTAGTGGTTATGAATGTCCTAACTCTGTAGACTATGTTTATGATGGCAATACGCATACGTGTGTTAAGAAAACTCTTGATTGCAAAGATGCTATTGTTGATACGGTTGAAAATGTTACATATAAGTATACTTGGAGTACTAAAGAATCTTTAGATGGCTGGACTAGAACCGGTAATGAACGTGAAAAAACTGTTCAATCTGATGCTTTAGTAAAATAAATTAAAAAAAGTTCATTTCGAACTTTTTTTAATTTGACTATTTAATAATGTCATTGCTTTGTCTAAGCTACTATCATAATAAGGAAAATAGAAAGTACCTGCGTTAATAATTTTCATAATATATCTAGTATTTACTTTTTTTAAGAAGAAGAATTTTTCTGGGTATTCTTCTTTTTTTATATATTCGACTTCTTTATAGCTTATCGCTATGGTTTTATTAAGAGAAGTATAATAAAATTCATCTTTGAAAAATTCAAAAACCCCTTTGGTTATTTCAGCTTTAGGTTTTATTATATATATCCAAACGAGCACTAAGATTGCGGTCGCAATGCAAGCGGGAATGTATAAGTAAATGAAGAATATATATCTATACAAAACGATTACAGTAAGTATATATAATAAGATAAAAAGAGGTATTAAGAGCTTAAAAAAATGTTTGTTTCGATATCTAAATTCATATTTGTTTTTATTCATATTTACACCTATATCCTAAGTTGATTTTATAATATTATTACTAAAATTACAATGGCATTTTACAATATTTTGTTTTTTCTATTGCATAAAAAAAAACTTTAAATTATAATTGAAGTGAGGATAGAATAATGGGGTTGATTGATTAAGTGAAAAAAATGTATGAAGAGATTTATATTTACAATAATAATAATAAAATAGGGATTGCTAAAGTTTATAAGACAATGGAAGAACTTAGTGATTATAGGATTTATTTTGAAGTAAATAATTTAAAAATAGTAAAGGACTGATATTATGGATATTAATTTTTTAAAACAAAATGGGGTAGATACTGATAAGGCTTTAGAGCTATTTGGGGATATGGATACTTATAATGAAACTTTTCAGGATTACTTAGATGGAATTGATGAAAAGTTAATTAATTTAAAGAATAGTAAAGACCAAGAAAACTGGCAAAATTATGGGATTTTTGCTCATTCTATAAAAAGTGATGCTAGATATCTAGGATTCACAAAAGAAGCAGAAATTTTTTTGCAACATGAAATGGCTGGCAAGGGTGAAAATCAACATTTTATCGAAAAAGAATATGATAATTTATTAAAAACTGTTGATCATATGACTTCGATTGTTAAAAGGTATTTAAATGGAGAAAAGGCTTTATCAAGAATGCCTGAACCTGAAATAAAACCTCAATCTACTACACAAGAAATAAATAAAGAAAAGGTTGTTTTAATAGCGGATGATTCTAAGATTGTTGATAATTTTGCTTTAAAAGTATTAGATGGTAAATATAAAGGGTTAGTGGCTCTTGATGGTAAGGAAGCAATAGATATTATTAGTAGTAATAAGTATGAAATTTTAGCGTTGCTTTTAGATTTAAATATGCCAAATGTTGGTGGTTTTGAGGTTTTAGATTATCTAAAGAATAGTAATCACTATAGTAAGATTCCAGTTTCTATTATTACAGGAGAGGATTCTAAAGATATGATTAATAAAGCTTTTACTTATAATATTGTTGATATGTTGGTTAAACCTTTTAGTAAAAGTGATTTCTTAAAAGTGTTAGATAAGACAATAAATTTGACTGATAGCAAATAAAATTGAAAAAGTTTAGACTTTTTTCAATTTTTTTTCATTTTTTGAAAAAAAATCGAGATCTTTGTCTAATATATATATATGAGGGGATAATTTTTTCCTCAATAAACTTGTTGTCATAAGAATATACTTATGATACTATAAACTTAAAGAATTTTTTACAATGTAGGAGGGTTATGATGAAAGATTTAACTGTAGAAAAAGATAAAGATAAAGCATTAGAACAAGTTTTAGCTGATATTGAAAAACAATTTGGAAAAGGGGCAGTAATGCGCTTAGGTTCCCAAGAGCATTTAAACGTTGAAGTTACTCCTAGTGGGTCCTTGGCTTTAGATATTGCTTTAGGAGTTGGTGGATACCCAAAAGGAAGAATTATTGAAATATATGGTCCTGAATCGAGTGGTAAAACGACTTTTGCTTTACATGCGATAGCAGAAGTACAAAAACGAGGAGGACGAGCAGCTTTCATTGATGCAGAACATGCCTTAGATCCAGCTTACGCTAAGAATTTAGGTGTTAATATTAACGAGTTATTATTAAGTCAGCCAGATACGGGAGAACAAGCCTTAGAAATTTGTGAAGCCTTAGTACGTAGTGAGGTTGTTAATATAATTGTAATTGATTCGGTGGCAGCCTTGGTGCCTCAAGCTGAAATTGATGGGGAAATGGGTGATAGTCATGTTGGCTTACAAGCAAGATTGATGAGTCAAGCATTACGTAAATTATCAGGATCAATTAATAAGACTAAGACAACGGCCATATTTATTAACCAGTTAAGAGAAAAAGTTGGTGTCATGTTTGGTAATCCTGAAACTACTACTGGCGGCAATGCTTTAAAGTTCTATGCTTCAGTTCGTCTAGATATTAGAAGAGGTGAACAAATTAAGGATGGTGATAAATTTATTGGTAATCGTACTAACATTAAGGTTGTAAAGAATAAAGTGGCTCCTCCATTTAAAACGGCTTCTGTTGATATCATTTACGGATATGGTGTTAGTCATATTGGGGAAGTGTTAGATATAGCTAGTGACTTAGGAATTGTGACTAAAAGTGGCGCTTGGTACTCTTATAAAGGGGAACGAATAGGTCAAGGCAGAGAAAATGCTAAGAGTTATTTTGAGAAAAATAAACCTCTTTTAGATGACATTGAATTGCAGATTAGAAAGCATTATGAATTTAATGATGTTAAAAATAATAATTTGCTAAAAGAAAACGACAAAAATATAAAAAAATCGTAAATCGTGTCTTGCAAGTCGAAATTTCTTGTGCTACTATTAATTATAGTTTTAGAAATGGGGGCTCCTTGAAGTGTACGTAGTTAATAAAAAAAAGCAACGAAAAAAGAAAAGACATTTTATCGTAGTCATTAATTTTCTAATCTTTTTTTGTCTTATTATCTTTGTTGGGTTAGGAATTAATTATATCGTTAGGAATGCTCCTACTTTTGATAAAAAAAATCTTTATATGAGTCAGGCTAGCATTATGCTTGATAAAAATGGTAATGAAATAACGAGACTGGGGAGCGAAGATAGGGAGCTTGTTTCGTATGATGATTTACCGCAAGTCTTAGTTGATGCCATAGTGGCTGCTGAGGATTCAAGGTTTTTTCAGCATCAAGGATTCGATCTAATAAGATTTACGAGTGCGGTTATTAATCACTTGAAGGGTGATAGTAATGCTGGTGGAGCTTCTACACTTACAATGCAAATTTCAAAACAAGCTTTTACTTCAAATGTGGCAACGGGAGTCGAAGGAATTGTACGAAAGCTTACGGATATTTATTTATCTATGTTTGAAATTGAGAAAAATTATTCGAAAGAAGAGATATTGGAAATATATGTTAATTATCCTTTTCTTGGGGCTCATAGTTACGGGGTCGAAATGGCATGCCAAAATTATTTTGGCAAAAGTGTTCGAGATATAAATTTAGCTGAGGCTGCCTTGATTGCTGGATTATTTAATGCTCCTTCTGATTTTGATCCTTATACTAATACTTATAATGCAACTAAAAGACGAAATGAAGTTTTAAATTTGATGTATAAGCATGGATATATTACGGAAGAACAGCTTCAAGATTCATTAAATATTTCGGTAAGTAGTATGTTAGTAGGGAAGAAGAGTAATTTAAATAAATATCAAGGTTTTATTGATACGGTTACAAAAGAAGTTATTAAAGATACTGGTTTAAATCCTTATAATGTGCCAATGATTATTCAAACAACTTTGGATCCTACGGTTCAGGATGCGGTTAATGATGTAATGGATAATAAGAAAAATTTTAAAGATGATATTATTCAGGCTGGAATTGCGGTAACTAGTAGTAGTGATGGTTCAATTTTAGCCATTGGTGGGGGTAGAAATAGGACAGGGGCTCGTCAGTATAATTACGCAACTCAGATAAAAAGAGCACCCGGTTCTTCAATTAAGCCTTTTATGGATTATGGACCTTATTTCGAGTTTAATGGTGGGACTCCAAATGATATCGTTTTAGATGCTCCTTATGCATATAGTGATGGTACACAGATAGTTAATGCTATGCGTGATTATAAGGGGTATATAACCATTAAACAAGCGTTATCTGATTCGAGAAACATTCCGGCTTTGAAGATATTCCAACAAGTAGATAAAAAGAAAATTGCTGATTATGTCCATGCTTTTGGTATTAATTATGGTGATAATTTATATGAATCGGCTTCGATAGGAGCCTTTGATGGTGTCTCACCACTTACGATGTCGGCAGCTTACGGTACTTATGCTAGAGGAGGAATTTATATTGAGCCTTATTCTTATACCAGGATAATCTATCGCGATAATAATGAAGCGGTTGAAAAGACTTATAAAAAAGAAAGAGTTTGCAGTGAAAAGACTGCTAAGTATATTAATGAAATATTGTTATACGCAGTTAAAACGGGTAAAATCTTAGGAACTTTAGAGGTTGGTAAATCGGAGGTAGCTGGTAAGACTGGTACTACTACTATTTCTAAGAGTAGAACTGATGCTTTAGGAATAAGTGAATATGCAATTATGGATTCTTGGGCTTGTTTATATAGTCATGATTATTCAATTGCTCTTTGGTATGGATATGATGAAGTAACTAGTGAATATTATATGTTAAATTATGATGGGACTTTAGGACGCCGAAGAATAATGAAAAAGTTAGTTAAACAGATAATATCTGGTGATAAGAAATTATTAACTTCTTAGACAGTTAATGATATTGATATAAGAGATGGGGAGAAAGTTTTTAACCATCTTTTTTGATTGGTAGAAGATGAATAAAGAAAAGCGAAAATTTGGTGAAAAATAAAAGATTGATAAAAAAGATAAAATTAATTATAATATAATTGTAGATTAATTTCTATTAAAAGGAGAAAATTATATGGGAGAGAACTTATCATCCATTGTTTTCTTGATTTTGGGACTTTTTGCGGGGGCAGGAATTGTCATCGTTATTTATGTTTTTAGAAAGAGAGCTTTGACAACTAAAGCTGCTGATTTAATTAGTGAAGCAGTAAAAAAAGCTGAAGAAGCTAAAAAAACAAGTTTAGCAGAAATAAAACAAGAGAGTTTAAGACTTAAAGAAGAAACTGATAAAGAAATTAAAGAACGAAAAAAAGAATTAAAAGAAATGGAAGATCGTTTAGATAAAAGAGAAAACAGTTTAGATAAAAGAGAAGAATTGTTACAAAGTCGTTCTAATAATATTGATAAAAAAGATGAAGATTTATTGGATAAACAAAAAAAGTTACAAGAAAAAGAAGAAAAAATTGATGGTTTAATTAAAAAAGAAACTGAAAAGTTAGAAGAAATAAGTAAATTAAAGAAAGAAAAAGCTTATACGATATTAATGAAGAAAGTTGAAGAAGAAATGTCTTTTGAGATTGCTGATTATATAAAAGAAGAAGAACAAAAGGCTAGACTTAACGCTCATGAAGTTGCTAAGGGTATAATTGTAGAAGCTATGCAAAGATACTCATCGGATGTTACTAACGAACAAACAGTTAGTACAATTGCTTTACCTTCGGATGATATGAAAGGACGTTTAATAGGGCGTGAAGGAAGAAATATCAGAACAATTGAGGCTGTCACGGGAGTTGATTTAATAATTGATGATACCCCAGAAGCTATTGTTATTTCATCGTTTGACCCTTTAAGAAGAGAAATTGCTAAAATTACAATTGAATCTTTAATTAAAGATGGGAGAATTCATCCTACTAGGATTGAAGAAATTTATACGAAAGTATGTAATGATATTAATACGAAGATAACAGATTTAGGTAATAGTACTGTTTATGAGCTAGGACTTAGTAAAGTGGATCCAGAGTTAATAAATACGATTGGGCGTTTGAATTATCGAACTAGTTATGGTCAAAATGCTTTAAAACATTCAAAAGAAGTTGCTTATCTTTGTGGTTTGATGGCTGGAGAACTAGGAGAAAATGTTACTTTAGCCAGAAGAGCAGGTTTATTACATGATATTG
>CAKOOW010000019.1 GCA_934098445.1 uncultured Bacilli bacterium | reverse complement strand
GTACAGTATGTTATGTAACACCTAGTTGCAATAAAGTAGTAATTAAAAGTGAAGCTGGCGATAAAACTTATTCAATGGATGAATATATTGCTGGTGCTATTGTAAATTATTATGAACATGATGATTATGCTGTTATGGATGCCGATGTAGATCAGAATCTATTAAAAGCATTTAGTGTTGTAATTCACTCTGATATAGCAGCTTTTTCTGATTATGATTATACAAATGAAGCTTGTACTGTTAATGAAGGATCAAGATTTAATAATATATACATTCCAACGATACAAAATGACACAACTAATAATGATGATACATCTTCAGATAATATAGATGATTCCAGTAGTGGTGAGGTAGATGGGGTTTCTGGTGCTGATGCTGGTCAAAATACTCAAGTATCTGAAGAACAACCAGAAGAGGATGAAGAGACTAAAAGAAAGAATGATTATTATAATAAAGCCAAAACTGCTGCAGATAGTGTTATTAGTGAAGTTGTAGATATTTATACTCAGAGAATAGATATTTTCTATGATGGATATAAAAGTATTTTAGGAACATCTTCAGCAACTGGTAGCGATTATAAGAAAATTATTAGAGATTATATAGAGGGTAGTCCTGATTATGAAGAAGTAACATCTAATAATGATTCTGATATAACTGAAGATGTTTCAACTAGTGAAGATGATAATACCAAGGATGACAATGATGGTGAAGTTATTGGCATATATCCCGTATGCGATTATCAAAAAGATGGTAGTAATAGTAATGGTAGTATTGGAACAATAGTTGTAAATGACTTATGTTCTCAAGTAAAAGTTGTAGACAACATGATTGGAACGGGCAACGGTCATGATAAAGATTTTTCTGGTGTATACTCCTTTGATGAATTTATCGCTGGTGTTGTTGCTAATGAAATAGATAGTCGATGGAAACAGTATCCTGATATTATAAAAGCTCATGCAGTGGCCGCCAGAACTTATCTTTACAATACGGTAAAATATAATAAAAAAGCCGGTTCTTTAGATGGCGATACTTGCACGATAACAACCTCATTAAGTACAATGGGATTTAAGCCTAATACTTCAGCAGAAATTACTCAAGCAGTTCAAGAAACAAGTGGCGAATATATTATGGTAAATGGTCAAATTTCTAGACAAGCTCAGTGGGATGCATTTACATATGCTTCTAAAGATTCAGAATATTATTATTTAAAACAAAAAAATTTAAAAGTTCCAATAAAATGGATAGAAAGTAGAATATCTCAAGGAACTATAAGCTATAATCATCAACATAGTCATGGTAATGGGATGAGCCAATGGGGAGCAGCATACTTAGTAATTGAACAAGGAAAAAATTATAAAGAGGTTATTCAATTTTTCTATGATGCTGACATTGGAAAAGCTTCAACTGGTTATATAATGCCAATAAATACATTTACTTATATATCTGGAGAAATAAAGGATAGGTGTGACTCTGATCACACACTTACTAAGCATAATGGTATAGATTTTGCGGCTCCAGGTGGAACTCCGGTTTACGCCGCACATTCCGGGACTGTATCAAAATTATATAGTACAATGACAAGACAATGTACAACCAACGATGCATGTACAGGTGATAAAGAAGAGGGTATTGGTGTTGCTATAGATAATGGAGATGGGACTACTAGTTATTATTTCCACTTTAGTAAAAGAGAAAGTTTAGTTGTTGGTCAGCACGTAGAAGCTGGTCAAAAAATAGGTGAAGTTGGTAATACAGGACGAACAACACCAGCTGGACGTGGGTATCATCTTCATTATCAAATGATGAAAACGGGTACTTCAATAGTGGTATTTCCAAGAGATTATTTGCCTTTTGATGAAATGGGGTATACATGGTGTTACGATCCAAGACCAAAAAGTTAATATTAGTATTAGTTGGATTAATTTTCCTTAATGGCTGTGAAGCAAGCTATACTATAATAATTGATAAAAATAATATAAATGAAAAAATAGAAGTTTTAGATAATGTAAGTGCAACCAGAACTGTTACTGATATAATGCAGAATTATAAGAAAAAATATCCAGTATATGATGATGATAAAATTCCAGAATATGATGATTTTAGCATTAAATATGATAATGTTGAATATTATAATCAAACTTACAATATAGATGAAAATGGCTATCATCTGTACTATGAATATAATTATCCAGTCGAAAAATATGGTGAAGCTAATTCATTAGCAATATCATATAATTACAAAGATATAACATTCAAAAATAACATATTAAGTATATCAATGGGAAGTCCTAATAATAGGTTAAAGTATGTAGATGAATTTACTAATTTAACAGTTAATATAGTAACTGATTATACTGTGATTAAAAATAACGCTGATTCTGTCATTGGCAACAGATATGTTTGGTATGTAAATAAAGAAAATAATGATACTAAAAAGATTAATTTTGAGGTTGATTTAACTCAAACTCAAGAAGAATTAAATAACAGAAATACTAGTCAAGAGAAAAAGAATAAACTAACTATTCCAATAGTGCTATTAGTAGTCTTTATATACATAGTAATTATAGTAATAATTATTACTAAGAAAAAGAAAAAAGAGGTTTAAATGCAAAAAAAATTAAGATTATTATTTGTTTTAGTTTCTTTAATATTTGTTTGTAATGGCTGCAGTGTCGTTTATAAAGCTACTATTACCGAAGAAAATATTGATGAAAGACTTACATTAACTGAAACTTCTTTGAAAGCCTATCAAAATGCTTTTAGCTATTCTACTGGAAGTATGGATAATTTTGAAAAAAATAGAACTTATCTTGATAAATATAGTAGATATAAAGTAAATGAGTATATTGATAAGTTTTATATAAACAAAGATAATTTTGATAGAGATAATTATTTAAGTGGTTGGTCAACTAAAAATGAATTATATGAATATAGTTTCGGTGGTGGAAAAAAAGAATTATCATTAAAAAACAATTTCTTTATAAATAATATTATAAAAGATAGTATCATAATTAATGATAATAATATAATACTTCATCTAGATAATATACCAGTTGGATTATTAGATGAGATAGATGATGTAACTATATCCATTTATACAGAATTAACAGTAACATCTAATAATGCTGACTCTGTAGAAAATAATACATATACATGGAAGTTAGATAAAAATAATTATAAAACAATATCCTTATCTATGAATATAGAAAGGTCAAAAAATGAACAAATTAAAGAAGATAATACAAAAAAAGACAATAGCAACGTCAAAAAAAATAATACAGCTTTTCATATCATCTTTATTATTGGTCTTTACATAGTTATTATAATTGCTGTCGTAAACTTCTTTAATAAAAAGAAAAAATTATTCTAGTTATCTTTTAACTATTATAGTATAATATGAATAGAAATTGGGTGTTTAAAAGTGAAATTCAGAATATCTAAAAAAGACTTAATAATATTAGCAGTTTTTCTAGTGCTTTTACTATATTTGTGTGCTGTTGGAGTAGTTAACTTTGTAACCTTTGGCGCTACAGGTACTTTAGCAGGATTAAATCCAATACCAGCATTTACACAGTATTTAGCACTTACACTATTATTATACATTGTATGTGTAATAGTTATTTTTGCATCTGTCTCTTCTTATGTTTTTGAGAAAAAAGGTAAAAAGGGAATAGGATTAGTTGTTGAAGATAAAGTAGAAACTGGTTACTCATCTTGGGCTAAAGATAAGGATATTAAAACCGATAGAGGTATAGAGGCTGTTGATTATACAGCCCCAACTGTTAAAGCTGCTGGTATACCATTGATTTATGATACTAAAAAACATCAGGTATGGGTAGATAATGGTGAATATCATACTGTTGTTATCGGAGCTTCTGGTTCTGGTAAATCACAATGTATTGTTAAACCATTGGTTAACTTACTTGCTAAAAAGGGTGAGTCAATGATTATTACCGACCCTAAAGGTGAATTATATACTTCTGCCGCTCATCGTTTAAAAGACTTAGGTTATAACGTTATCGTTTTAAACTTTCGTGATCCACTAAAAGGAAATGCTTGGAATCCATTAACATTACCATATCAATATATGAAATTAGGTAATATGGATAAAGCAACTGAACTTTTAGATGATGTTGCCTTAAATATTCTTTATGATCCTAATAATAAAGGGGAACCTTTCTGGGAAAAAAGTGCTGCTGACTTTTTCTCAGGATTAGCTCTAGGACTTTTTGAAGATGCTAAAGAAGAGGAAATTAATATTAATTCTATTAGTGTTATGTCAACATCTGGTGAAGATCGTTTAGGACCTTCTACTTATACTAAAGAATACTTTACAATGAAAGGTGAAGCTTCATCTGCTTATACCTTTGCATCTAATACAATTAATGCTCCTAGTGATACTAAAGGTGGTATCATGTCAACATTTAGACAGAAAATCCGTCTATTTGCATCCCGTCAAAACCTATCAGAGATGTTAGGTCATAGTGACTTTAGTATCCTAGATATCGGCAAACAAAAGACAGCTGTTTTTATCGTTATTCATGATGAAAAAACAACTTATCATGCCTTAGCTACCATCTTTATTAAGCAGGCTTATGAAACCTTAATTGATGTTGCTCAAAAGAATGGTGGTAAATTACCTATTAGAACTAACTTCATCCTAGATGAGTTTGCTAATATGCCTCCATTAAAAGATGTTGATTCAATGGTAACAGCTGCTCGTAGCCGTGATATGCGTTTTACCTTTATTATTCAAAACTTTGCTCAGTTAAATGATGTTTATGGCAAAGAAGTAGCTGAAGTAATTCGTGGTAACTGTGGTAATACTATTTACTTAATATCAAGTGAACTTGCCGCTTTAGAAGAAATAAGTAAAATGTGTGGCGAAGTTAAATCTAAAGAAAAAGATAAGACTGCCTCAACACCATTAGTAACCGTATCCGACTTGCAAAAATTTAAAATGGGAGAAGCTTTGCTTATTAGAATGCGTAAAGGTCCCTTCAAAACTAAGTTACAATTTGATTATAAAACGAACTGGGGTTATGAACAGATTGATGAACCATTCCCAGAAAGAGCAGCAAAACCAGTTGCCCTATTCGATATAAAAGCTTTTGTTAAAGAAAAGAAAAAGGAACAATCTTTAAATAATCCACAAGCAAATAATAACCCATTTGGTCCTAATTTATTTGATAATCCATTTGGAAGCTCCCCATTTGGAGGCGCTAATCCCTTTGGTACTTCTACTAATCCTTTCGGACCATCTAATCCTTTTGAACCGACCCCAGCAAGTAGTCCTAGTACACCAAGCGGCGGACTTGATTTAGATGCTATGTTAAAAGATATTGATCGTAAGATAGCCGAATTAGATGCTGAAGAAGCCAAAGAAAAAGAAGCCAATGTCAAGAAAGAAGAAACCCCTAAACTTCCAGAAGCAGAAGTTAAAGAGCCAGCATCTAAGAACACTCTTCAGGAATTATCAAGTATTGGTTTAGATAATTTAACTAATAACTCATTATTTAATGATATCCAAGAACAAAAACAAGAAATAAAACCTGAAATTAAAGAAGAAGTAATTACTGAAGAACCAAAACAAGTAGTAGAGCCTAAACCTATCAAAACTCCTACAATCAAACCTGAACCAATCAATTTTGAACATAACCTAGATAAAAATGAAGAACTATCTCCAATTAACAACCCAAAAACTGATTTTAATGACTTTAATAAATCGGATATAGATACACTATTAGCAAATCTTTTAGGCTCTAATAACAAAGAAGAAGAAACTCCAGAAGTAAAAGAAGCTAAAGTAGAAGAGGTAAAACCACTTCCAAAAGTAGAAATACCAAAAGAACCTTCAGTAGAGCCTATTAAAGAAGAACCAATCATAAATGATAGTGAAATTCTAGAAGAAGTTCCTCAATATAACCCTAATGCTAGTCTAAGAGACTTATTATATAATCCACAAAATGCTAATATTAAAGAAAATAATAATGTCTTTATTAACGAAGATTTAATTAATAAAGAAAAAGATAATTATTTAAAAAGTACTATAAGTAGTCCTGTTAAGGAAGAACCAGTAAAAGAAGAACCAATTAAAGAAGAAGTAAAACCAGTAACTAATGAAGTAATTAAAAGTGAAGATAAACCTATAATCAATGTTAAACCAGATGATATAAAAATAGATGATAATATATCTGATGATGAATTCTTTGATGATTTCTTTGGGGAAGATTAATACTTAACTTAAAAATAACTCTTTTCATAAAATAAGATGAAAGGAGTTTTTTTATGCAATCAATAAGTATTAAAGATTATCATAATAGTATGGGACCCTTAATTGATGTTGAAGATGCAAATACCTATAAAATAAAACATATAAACGGAGCAATTAATATACCGTATTTAGAATTATCTTATCATTTTCAAAACCTACTAGATAAGAATAAACATTATTATATATATTGCAATGCTGGTCATAAGAGTAGGAGAATAGTTTCCATCTTGGAGATATATGGTTATCAGGTGACCCAAGTCCTTCTTTAATAGTCATATGCAAATTTACAAATTATAAATTTTGGCAAAAAGGGGTTGAAATAATTTTTCAAATTTGCTATTATGTAATCATAGAGGAGGATAAAAAATCATGGAGAAGAAAAATGTTATCTTTTTAAGTGTAATAGCTGTTGCTACACTATTAACTGCCGTAATCGGTACAACATTTGCATACTTCACTGCAAGTATTACTACTAGTAATGCTGATAATTCAAAGACTGAAGTTAAAACTAAGGTAATTGCTACCGCTATAATGGATATGGGTACTAAGGTAACTGCTACTGATGCACTACCCGGATTTAAAACTGTTAAACCTGTTACTGTAATTGGAAATGGTAAAGCTGGGGATGAACCTGCTAACGCAACCATAACTGTTACACCTGCCCTTGGTGATTTTGCTACTGATGTAACTTGGAAATTATATAAATCAGCAACTGCTATCACTTGTACTTCAAGCCCTGTAACAACTGGGACTCAATACTATGATAATGCAACTTGCACAATTCCAGCAGGTGCTGAAGTAGTTATTGATGCCGGTGGTGCTGCTGCTAAAACATTAGACGTTACAGTTGCATATAATACTAAAGATAGTTACTATCTAGTAGTTGAATATGCTAACAAAGAAAATCAAAATACTCAAGTTGGTAAATCATTCAGCATTGATATGTCATTTGCACCAAAAGCTAACTAGTTTATAGCGATTTAAGACTTAACGATTATGTGTTAGGTCTTTTTTTGACGGTAAAAATAAAATTAAATTATTTCTATGCCTTTTTATGTTTGTTTAAGAAAATTCACTTTTAGAAATACAAAAATAGCCGGCTTTAGTTCTTGATAAAAAAGAATAATTTTGCTATTATTATACTAGGTGATATCGTATGAAGGATAAAAAAGGTTTAGAGAAGAGTATATATACTGGAATTAGTGCTTTTCTTTTAATGATTGGAGTTATTACCTTAACAATAACAACATCATATGCTTATTTTGCTGCCCAATTTACAGTAATAAATCCTGATAATTCTAAGAGTGAGTTTACTTCTGCTAATATTGCTGCCGAATACTCAGATGGTAATGCTATTAGCTTAACTAATGCTATTCCTGGGACTTCCAGTGCCATAAAAACAATAAAATTTACTAATACCGGTAATGTTAACCTTGCTTATAAGATAAATTGGGCTACCATTACTAATACTGGCATAACCGGACTAAAATATACTATTACTTGTGATAAGACTGCTACTGGAACAGGTGAACAACTTGCAATGCCAAGTACAGCTAGTAACCTAATAACAGGAACTATTGCTCCTAATGCTACTAACACTTGTCAACTACAGATTTTTTATACCGATACTGATGCCGATCAAACTAACGAGATGGGTAAAACTTTTAGTGCAACCCTAGAAGCCGTAGCAGCTCCTACCGAATAGTTTAGGAGTTTAATCATGATAAATAAAAATGAATCAGAAGAAATAAAAAGTAAATTCTTAAATAGCTTATATGACTATATGAATAAAGATAAAAAAGAACGGAATTTGATTCTTACAATGATGGTTTCCTGCTTTGTAGTAGCGCTTATATGTACGGCTATATCATCTATAATGATATATATATCTTATGAAAAGAGTGTAAATAATGAAAATGTTAATCAAGTTAATATTGTAGAAGGAGAGAGTACAAATGAATAACAAAGATAATAATATAACTCCACTAGATTTACCAAAGACTAAAGAAGAGTTAAATTCGATTGAACCGGAAAAAACAACGGAAACACAAAATGATCAAAATAAGAAAGATAAAAAAAGAATAAAACGCATCATCAGAATTATTATCATTATTATTATTCTTTTACTTCTTTTAATTGGCTGCTGTGCTTCTAGAAAATATCGTTGGTGGTTAAATATAGATATTAATAAAGATAATATTCCGGAAGTTAACTTAGATAGAAATGATAATGGTAAGTGTGATGTTAACTGTTCTAAATGGTTTAGTAAAAAGCCTTATCTAAATATTACTTATAGTAAGACTAAATTAGATGAAGTATTCTTTAATATTGATACTGATGGCGATGGTAAACCAGATAAAAATTTAATTAATCAAGATCTTAACGGTGATGGCAAATGCGATTTAAACTGTGATACAGATAATGATGGTTGGCCAGATATTAACATTGATATTGACGGTGATGGTAAAGCTGATATAAACATTGATGTTGATGGTGATGGTAAAGCTGATACTAATATTGATACAAATGATAATGCTAAACCCGATATGAATTTAGATATTAATAAGGATGGAATTCCTGATATTAATGTTGATAAAGATAAAGATGGTAAACCCGATTGGAATAAAATGAATCAAGATACCAATGGCGACGGTAAATGCGATTTAAACTGTGATACGAATGGCGATGAATGGCCAGATACTAATATTGATATCGATGGTGATGGTAAACCAGATTTAAATATTGATACTAACGGCAATGGTAAACCTGATACAAATTTAGATATTAATAAAGATGGAGTTCCTGATGTTAACGTTGATAAAGATAAAGATGGCAAAGCTGATTGGAACAAAATGAACCAAGATACCAATGGTGATGGCAAGTGTGATTTAAACTGTGATACCGATGGTGATGAATGGCCTGATGTTAATATTGATATCGATGGCGATGGTAAACCTGACCTAAATATTGATACCAATGGCGATGGTAAACCCGATACAAATTTAGATATTAATAAAGATGGGGTTCCCGATGTTAACGTTGATAAAGATAAAGATGGCAAAGCCGATTGGAATAAAACTAACCAAGATACTAATGGGGACGGTAAATGTGATTTAAACTGTGATACCGATGGTGATGGTTGGCCGGATAAAAATATTGATATCGATGGTGATGGTAAACCCGATATAAATATTGATACTAACGGTAATGGTTATCCCGATACAAATTTAGATATTAATAAAGATGGAGTTCCTGATGTTAATGTTGATAAAGATAAAGATGGGAAAGCCGATTGGAACAAAATGAATCAAGATACCAACGGTGATGGTAAATGCGATTTAAACTGTGATACTAATGGTGATGAATGGCCTGATATTAATATTGATATCGATGGTGATGGTAAACCAGATTTAAATATTGACACTAATGGCGATGGCAAATGCGATTTAAATTGTGATACTAATAAAGATGGTAAACCAGATGTGAATATTGATACTAATAACAACGGACTTCCTGATACAAATCTTGACTTAGATAAAGATAATAAACCTGATATTAATGTTGATAAAGATAAAGATGGGAAAGCCGATTGGAATAAAACTAATCAAGATACCGATGGTGATGGTAAATGCGATTTAAACTGTGATACCGATGGCGATGAATGGCCGGATAAAAACATAGACCTAGATGGTGATGGTAAACCCGACTTAAATATTGACACTAACGGGAATGGCTATCCCGATACTAACTTAGATATTGATAAAGATGGTAAATGTGATGTGAATTGCGATACCGATGGCGATGGTAAAGGTGATTGGAATAAAATGAATCAAGATACCAATGGCGATGGTAAATGCGATTTAAACTGTGATACCAACGGTGATGAATGGCCGGATAAAAACATAGACCTAGATGGTGATGGTAAACCCGACTTAAATATTGACACTAATGGTAATGGAAATCCCGATACCAACCTAGATATTGATAAAGATGGCAAATGTGATGTAAACTGTGATACCGATGGCGATGGTAAAGGCGATTGGAATAAAATGAATCAAGATACCAACGGTGATGGTAAATGCGATTTAAACTGTGATACCGATGGCGATGAATGGCCAGATAAAAACATAGATTTAGATGGCGATGGTAAACCTGACTTAAATATTGATACTAATGGCGATGGTAAATGCGATTTAAATTGTGATACTAATAAAGATGGTAAATGTGATTATAACTGTGATACTAATGGTGATGGTAAGTGCGATACCAAATGTAACGAAACAGAAATTGTTATTGGTGAAAACTTCTTTATTAAAGACTTAATTGTTTTACAAGCTAAAGACATTGGACCCGGTTGGAGTGGTAGTCAAACTTTCAAAATAATTAATAATACTAGTGATACCGTAAATTATAATTTGAGATGGAAAAATGTTATTAATACCTTTACATATGATAATAATTTAGATTATACCATTATGAGAAATGGTAATCTTGTTGGAACTTCTAAGACTCCATACATTGAATCTAACTTACTAGAAAATGAAACTATAGGACCAAATAGTGAAATAACATACACAATCAATTATGAATTTAAAGAAAATAATCAAAATCAAAATATTGATCAAGGTAAATTATTTAGCACTAATTTAGAATTAATAGTTAAGTAAAATAGAAGGGGTGAACAGTGTGACAAATAAAAACGTCGGCAAAAAATCCGGGTTTAGAATGATAATAGATATCGTTAGTTGGACAATTTTTGCCCTTCTAATGTTACTAGCAGCCTTTCTAATTTATTATGTTATAGCAACTAATATCTACGCCAGAAAGGGTGAAAGATTTAAACCAATTGTATCCTTATATACAATTATATCCGGCTCAATGCTACCAACCATTCAAGTTTATGATGTAGTTGTTAATCAAAGAATAGATGATCCAACGAAACTTCAAGAAGGAGACATAATAACCTTTATCTCTCAAAGCAAAATTAACTATGGGGAAACCATAACTCATAGAATAATTAAAGTTACTTATGAAGATGGAAAATATTATTATACTACTAAAGGTGATTATAACTTAGTACCAGATGAATCTCCCGTTGAATATAATAATGTAATAGGAAAAGTAATTCTAAAAATACCTCAATTAGGACAAGTACAATTCTTCTTACTTAAACAAGGCGCTAAACTATTCTTAATATTAATACCAGCTTTTGGTGTCTTAATCTATGATTTACTAAAGATGCTAAATTTATTTGGTACTAAGAAAAAAGTAGATGAATCATTAAAGACTAAAGATTATAAATTAACAAAAGAAGAAGAAGAAGACTTAAAGAAAAAAATTAAAGAACGATTAATTAATAAGGATAATATTATAGAAAATAAAAAAGATGTAAAAGAATTAGAAAGCTCATCAGAAGATAATAATTCTTTAGAAAATACTAAAGAAAAAATAAATTCTTATGAAGATATTGCTAAAGTAGAAGAACCACCAAAAATAGAGACAACCACTTTAGAAGAAAATAAAGAATCAAAGCTACTTCATAATACTATTATAACGAATTTTGAAAAAGAAAATGGTTACGAAGATGAAAATTCATCAAAATTAGAAGAATCTAAAAAAGAATTAAATTCAGACCTTAACCATTCTAATAAAAATAATAATCATAATCGTTCAAAACAATCTACATATCAAACTAAAAAGACTAATACTCAAAAGAAAAATAATTATGGTACTAATAATTCTAAGAAAAAAACAACATATAAGAAAATAAATAATAATTTTAAAAATCAAAATAATAAGCAAGATATAGATGTTGATAAAGTCTTAGAAAAAATCAAAGAAAAGAAATACTGAGAATATTCTTGGTATTTTTTTGTACCTATTTTTTATCTAAGAACATATATTAGTACCAGGGGATATTTATGAATTTTAATGATGAATTTTTTAAGAAAGTCGAAAAGAAGACTAAAGTAAATAAAAAAACTATTCTTGATTTAGCAGAAAAATTAAATAATGGAAATATGAAAGATGAAAGTACAATAAGAGAAGTAATAGGTACTTTATCAAAAATGACTGGAAAAAATGTCTCTAAAGAGAAGGAAGACAGAATAATTGATACAATTTTAAAAGATAAAGTTCCAAAAAGTATTGATAAAATGTTTTAAGATTTGGTAATTTATGGTATAATTATTCAATTAATTAAAGTGAGTGAGTAATTATATGGATTTTAAAAAAATAGGAAAATTTTTAAGAGCGTTAAGAAAAGAAAGAAATTTAACTCAAGATCAGTTAGCAGCCGAATTAAACTTCGATAGAAGTGTTATATCAAGATGGGAGTGTTCTAAAAAATTACCATCGGTTGAAAATATAGATGCCCTAGCTAAGTTTTATAATGTTAGTATAAATGAACTTGTTTATGGTGCTAGGATGAATAAAGAAAATGCTAGAGATATTAGAAACCTTCCTATTAGAATTATTAGTGAAAGTGAAAGAAAGATTCAGCGTATTCGAATGTCTTGTTTCATAACTGCTATCGCTGCAATCATTCTTGTATTAATGGGCTACTTTGTTTCTAATTATAATTCTATTAAAGTTTATCGAGTCGGTGGTTCGACTGAAAATTATGTTGTTAGAAATACTTTAATGATTATTTCTAAACATCGTTCTTATTTAAACTTTGGGGAGATAGATAATATTGGTAATGAAGAAGATACTATCTCTTATGATAATTATGAATTATATGTTAAGAATGGTGATACTAAAATAATTCTTGCTAATCGTGAAGATGGCGACTTAGTAGAAGGTTTAGAGAAAATTGATAATTATTTGAATTTTAATAATATTAAGAAATTTATTAATAATATCTATATCGATATTTATGATGATGATGACAATATTGTTACAATGAAATTAGAAGCAACTTTAGAAATGACTAATAATAAAATTTTTAATGTTAATGATGACGATGCTAGAAATACTGAAATAGAAAAAACTAAAGCAGAAAATAAAAATTTACCAAAATTCGTAAGAAAAAATTTTAAGTATGATGAAGAAAAAGATTTATATACTTATTCCAAAATCATTGATGATGAAAATATCAAATTAGAATATAATCTTAAATCAAAAAAATTATTTGTTAATAAAAATGATTATAAATATTCGGTCGATTATTCTAGTGAAATATTAACTATTTTTGACTTTGATAATAATCGTCATCAAAATATACTTTATGATTTAAAAAGTGAAAAATGTTTAAGTAACAATTGTGCTGATTTTATCAATGTAATAAAAGAGCTAAAAAATATGCTAAAAAAATAGCGGATTTTAGCTAAAAATGCGAATGTGCCAAAATGGCACATTTTTTTCTGACACTTTGTGCTATACTGAAAGCGTGGAAAGGAGAGAAATATAGTGAAGAAATTATTACCTCTATTGCTTCTATCTACAGCAGTAATTGGTGTAGTAAAAGTAAATGCAGAAAGTAGTAGTAATGATTATTATTATACTAATCCCAATGGTATAAATTTAACTGAAAAGGAATATAACCTTGTTAAAAATATGTTCGATGAGCGTTTTTTAGAAGTTATGAACCAAGAAGATTATGATTATATTAATAGATTAGATGTTAATAATCGTGATGTTGAATTAAAAACAGAAGAACCTACTTATATCGGCTCTAGATCAACTTATTTAGAAACACAAGCTAAAAAATTAGTGATAAGTAAATCATGTGATACGGATAGTTGCATTATCGCAATTTCTAATACTTGGAAATATATTCCTAGAGTAAAAAGTTATGATGTAATCGGTGCAATGTTAGTTGGCACTACATTTAAAGGAAGTTCCTCAACAATTTTTAAATTTGATTCTACTAACTATGTATGTAATAATTATGTTGATGCTTCCAATGGTACAGGATGTTCTTACAAACTTGATTCAAATGCAACTGAAGTATTTTATGCTTATCAGACATTTGTAGTTTATAAAGGCGGTAATGTATATGCAAGTTATCAACATGCGGGGAAAAGTGTTTCATTGAGCACTAGTAAAAACTATCGTTTCCACATTAATGGTTATGGCAATGTATTCTTATTCAATACTACAGCCGGAAAGGACGCATATGATGCAATGGGCGGCGTATATATTACAACCTAATGCAGCATTGCAAAAAAATCACAACCTATGGTTGGGTAAAAGCCAAGAAGAGATGCTACGCGACAAAATAGTGCCTCGTAAAAAAATCAATCAATCTCAAAGTAATAACATTACTAACAATGTTGTTATATTAACGGAAGGATGTGAAATATCAGAACTAAGCTCATATATTGATTTATTATAACAATTAATTGATTAGTTAAATTTATTTTGAGATGCAAAGAACCAAAAGTCAAAAAATATAAGAAAATTCCAGAAAACAAACATAAACCCAAACTATGACTTCTGGTTCTTTTTTTTGTCACAAAAAAATCTTACTCATTATGAATAAGATTATTTTTTGATTTCCATAATAACAGGAATAATAGTAGGGCGACGACCAGTTAAGTTGTTAATAAATGGATGTAATTCTAAAATTATTGTATTTCTTAAATCAACATAATTATAGTCATTATTACGTAAATATGAATTAACAACATCACTAATTTTTCTTTCAATTGCACTTATTAATTCAATATTTTCATTAACAAGAACAAATCCTCTGGTTGTGACATTTGGTTTAATTAATAACTTTTTAGTAAATGGATTTATATTTAAAATAGTTACTAAGATACCATCTCTACTCATTAATTTTCTATCTTTAATAACAACTGAACCAATATCACCAATTCTTGAACCATCAACATAAACATCACCAGCTTGAATACTAGGACCCCTATGAACGCCATTTTTATCTAAAACTAAAGTATCACCATTTTGAAGAACAAATGTGTTTTCAGCTTTAACGCCACATAAAGTAGCCGTTTCTGCTTGTTTTTTTAGCATTCGATATTCACCATGCATTGGCATAAAATATTCTGGCTTAATAAGTCTTAGCATTAATTTTTGTTCTTCTTGATTAGCATGTCCAGAAGTATGAACGTTACTTAAATCTTGATTAGTAAATACTTTAACTCCTTTTAAATACAACTTGTTGATAACATTGTTGATACTTGAAGCGTTTCCTGGAATCGCACTTGATGAAAATACTACTAAATCATCAGGCAATAGACTAATTTGTTTATGAGTTCCATTAGCAATTCTTGATAAAGCCGCTAGAGGTTCACCTTGAGTACCTGTGCATAAAATACATACTTCATTATGTTTCATATCCTTAGCTTGATTAGCATCAATAAATATTGATTTATCTTTGATAAGTTCGTTATTAAGAGCAATTTCAATTGCATTTTCCATTGAGCGTCCAAAAGTTATAATTTTTCTATTATTAGCTTGGCAAGATTCAATGATATGTTTTAAACGATAAATATTTGAGGCAAATGTTGCAATAATAACGCGACCATTATGAGCACTTATAATATCCGTAATTTGTTCATCAACAACCGATTCACTCTTAGAGAAACCCTCACTTAAGGAGTTGGTTGAATCGGCCATTAAAAGTTTTACTCCTTCACTTCCTAATTTAGCCATTTTGTGAATATTAGCCATTGGCCCGATAGGAGTCAAATCAAACTTATAATCTCCTGTCTCAAAGATAACTCCATTTGGAGTATGTAATACTACTGCATAGCTATCAGGAATAGAGTGGGTAATACTTACAAATTCAATATTAAAATACTTAGTCTTAATATTGTAATCTTCATTAATAATTACCATATTCTTATAAGTGATATTTCTATCTACTAATTTTTTTTCAATTAAATCAGCAGCAATCTTCGGAGCATATATTACTGGTATTTCTATGTTTTGGAGTAAAAATGATATTCCTCCAATATGATCTTCATGACCATGCGTAATAATAAGTCCCTTAATCTTATCATTATTTTCTTTTAAGAACGTTGTATCTTGAATAACATAATCAACTCCTAAAAGATCAGATTCAGGAAACATAACGCCTGCATCAATTATAAATATTTCATTATTATGCATAAAAGCATACATATTTTTGCCGACTTCACCTAGTCCGCCTAGGGCTACTACATAAGTAGCATCTTTTTCAAATTTCATATAATCCTTCTTTCAAGTTCCGTAAATGTAAATATAGTATAGCAAAAAAAAGCTTTTTTAGCAATAAACTCTAAAAAGTAAATTAGAATAATCTAATCAGAAAAGTAAAACCTATTCAAAATATTGGTTCTTCTCGGTACTTAATAATTATTAACTAGACTACAAATAAAAAAAACTAACTATTTCTAGTTAGAAATTTATTACACTCAAATTTATAAAGAACCGAGTTATATATCAAACTGGTGCCTTCTGTAAGAATCGAACTTACTTTTAATCCTTACCATGGATTTGTAATACCATTATACTAAGAAGGCCTAAATAAACTATACCATATAATTAAAACGCCCACAAGTATTTTTTTAGAAAACATATCATACGATAGGTGATTGTATGAATATATTTTTAGAGATGAATGTAGTTCTCCAAGCGTTTCTTGCCGCTACTTTTACTTTCTTAATTACATCTTTAGGTTCTGCTCTTGTTTTTTGTTTTAAAAAAGTTAATAAAAACATTTCCGACATAATTTTAGGTATATCCGCGGGAATTATGTTGGCAGCTTCTTACTTCTCACTATTAAATCCTGCTATTGAGAGTGCTAAAACACTTTCTAATTGTGCTGCTTTGGTAGTGTCTTTTGGTTTCTTTTTAGGAGGACTTCTTCTTTTTACAACTGATAAAATATTCTCAAAATTAATGAAAAAGAAGAAGAAAAAAGATAACTCCAAAAAGATTTTTCTTCTAGTTAGTTCTATAACCATTCATAATATTCCCGAAGGGTTATCTATTGGAGTTGCTTTTGGGTCAGTTTTTTACGGGTTACCAGGAGCCACCACACTAGCTGCCACAGGACTCGCACTTGGCATTGGTCTTCAAAATTTTCCGGAAGGATGTGCAGTTAGCTTACCCTTAAGACAAGCCGGGATGTCAAGAATGAAAGCTTTTCTAATTGGAGCCTTAAGTGGTCTGGTTGAACCAATTGCGGCTGTTATCGGAGCTATTTTAGTACTTAAAGTTCAATTTGTTATGCCTATTTTACTTTCTTTTGCGGCTGGTGCCATGATTTATGTCATTGTGGAAGAGTTAATTCCTGAGTCACAGCAAAATTCTAACCAAGATATTGTCACTTTATATACTTTAGTTGGATTTATTATTATGATGATTTTAGATGTCGCTTTAGGATAAAAGTTTACTAGTAGAAATAATATTTCTTAAAACAACAAAATTCATCCAAATTAGTCAATTTATTTTGGCTAATTTTATTTTTTATAGTATAATCGATTAGGGAGGTAGAAGATGAAAAGAATATGTAACTTGTTAATTGCCTTAGTACTTTTAGTAGTTCCTGTAATTTGCCTAGCTGAAGGAGAAAAGGAAGCTGCTGATATTTATATCTTTTACGGTAAAACTTGTCCTCATTGTGAAGAATTTTTCACTTGGACTAAAAGTTTAAGTAAAGAAGAAAAGGCTAAATTTAATTTAGTAAAGTATGAGACTTGGTATAATACTACTAATAGTAATGCTTTAACTAAAGTCGCTGAACATTTTGGTGATGATAAATCTGAAAGTGGCTATGGTGTTCCTTATATTATTATTGGCAAGACTCGTTTTAGTGGTTTTGGTGATACTAATAAAGACCAAGTTTTAGCAGCCATTGATGAATATTATAATCAAGATGAACGTACTAATTTAATAGAAGAATTAGGACTAACCGTCGAAGCTGATGCTCCTGAGAAAGTTGAAAACACCAAAACAGCTGTTGTTATAGCCGTTGTTTTTGCCATTTGTGTTGGAGCAGGAGCTTTAATTTATACAGTAAGCAAGTCAGAAGAGTGATTTGCTTACTTTTTAAAAAACAACTAGAAAGTAGGAAAATTTATGATAAATATCCAATTAAGTCCGAATGGATTTGTAAAAGATGGTTTATATGACCAAAAGAAAGCTTTAGAAGAAGCTGGAGTTCGTGCTGCCGTATGTGTTGCCAAGAGTAAGGATAATAATTTGACCACAACTACGGATATCCGTGCGAATAATACCAAAGCAAACCTTATTAGAAGGGGGTTATCAACAATTAGTTTATCCCATACAACGCCAACTGAACAAGAAAGTGTTAGTTTGGAAATAGCCGGTATCTCCAGAAGATTATGTTTAATTTTAAACAATGAAAAAGAATATGCTGCTGATGAACTATCTCTTCGTTATACCGAGGTTCAAGAAAGCCCTTATAATACTAGTCTAGAGATATCTCTTTACTATAAATGGTTAGAAATCTTTAAGAAAATCATCACTAAAGATTATTGGGATTGGTTCCGTAAACAGACTAAAACCGACCATGGAGCCGAAGTTAATATTACTAAAAAAGCTCAAGAAAATGCTCGTAACTTCCTAGGACTCGCAACGCGTACCAGTCTAACTTACACAGTACCTTTTGCGCAAATTAATAAAATAGCTTATATGATGGAAAAAGTTATTGCTAATCCCTTAGATGATTTTGAAAAATCTTGTATTCCAGAGATGCAAGAGTTCTTGCAAGCTTTAAAAGAAAAAAAAGTTTTACTTACCAAAAATGACATCTATGAAATGGTTACCACTGATGAAGCCTTAAAGACCGAAATGAATTTAAGGGGTCAAAATATACCATACCTTTCTTATAAAGGGGATGATTCTTTATTTTATCAAGATACTAAGAATGTCAATCTATCTTTATTTGCTAAAAGAAATAAATGGAGTACCATCGAAGATCCTAGTGAAGTAACCTTATCTAACATATCTTATAATAACTATCAGTCTTTAGCGTGTCTTGCTCAAAATCAAAGACATCGTACAATCGATTTAGAAATGAAAGTTCCCGAAGATAATATTACCTATACCGTTCCTTTATTTTTAGAAGGATATCCTGACTTGACCAAGGAATACCTAAAAGACTTAGCAAAAATTACAGCTACTTATCCTTTAGGAATGAAAGTTAAAGTCAATATGAATGCTACTTATGCTAATCTTTTTAACTATGTTACAAAAGAAAGATGCTGTATGATGGCTCAAAATGAGATAGCTAATATGTATACATTTGAAATAATTCCTTACATCTATAATAGTCTTTTAGAACTTGCTAATACTACTACCGATGAAGAAAAGAAAAATCTTTATCTAGCTAAAGCTCTTATGGTTAAGGAATACCTAAATAAATATCGTTGTAGTTTCCCAGACTATCATTGTCCTAGCCCTTGTAAGAGTATTAATCTTAAAAGAAAGCTATAATTTTAAAAATATCTAAAAAGAATAAAGGGTTTAAAGAAAGGAATATTTATATGAATAATAAAAAAGGAAGACTAATTGTTATTGAAGGAGCTTGTGATGGTGTAGGTAAATCTACCCAACTGGTCTTACTTCAAAAATATTTAGGTGAATCTTGTATAACGCACCATTTTCCTACCTATGGTACTCCAGGTGCTAGTGCCATTGAAACTTTTTTAAGAGGTGACTATGGTCCTAAAGATGAGATACCAGATGAGTTAATTCAAAATATGTATGCGCTTGATCGTGCTATCTTGTGGCAAACTAAGTTAAAAAGGGAGTATGAAGCCGGTAAGACTTTACTTCTTGACCGTTATACAACTTCTAGTTTGATATATCAAACTTTGAAATGTCCTGATGATGAAGCCAAAAAAGACCGTATTTCTCAAATAAAAGCTCATGAATACGGATATTTAAAGGTTGGTGAACCTGACTTGATAGTTTTCTTAAATGGTGATTTTGATACCTTGACTAAACTTCGTTTGGCAAGATTGGATAATGATGGTATCCAGGGTGATGTCTATGAACGTGATATTGAAACCCAAAGACAAATCTATAACAATGCTCAGTTTGTTAGTAATTATCTTAAATGGTACCAAGTTATGGTTACTGAAAATGATAATATGCGTTCTAAAGAGGCTATTCATGAAGATATAATGAGGTTAGTTCGTAAGAAATGAATTTATCCTCAGATTTATTTGATAAGTTTGGTGACTATGTTTTTAATTTAATTAATTACTATCTTTCCAAGAAAATTACTCCTGATCTACTAATTGATGATATTGAAGAATTATCTCCTGATTGCTTAGATGATTTAATAAGTATTGGGATTAAGGGACTTATTTTGGATTTAGATGAGACTTTAAGATTTAATCAAGAAGAGATACCAACATATAACAAAGAATGGCTTTTGATGGCTAAGAGAAAACTAAAGATTATTATTCTTAGTAATGGGTATTGTGCTTCGACCGAAAAATATCTTAAGAGTGTAGATATTTCTTATCTAGGACTAGCTTATAAACCTTGGAAGAGGAGTTTCCAAAGAGCCTTAAAGTCCCTTCTTTTAAGTCCTTCGGAAGTTTTAATGGTTGGTGATGATTATTTCTCTGATATCTATGGTGGTAAAAGAAGTAATCTTGGGACTGTTTTAGTTCGAAAGAAAATTAAATAATTAAAGATATTTTATCTAGAGAGCTTTTCTCTAGATTTTTTTCTTTTAAGACTTGTTAAATTCTTTAAAATATTCTATTCTATATATCTATAAGAATATACTCATCTAAGAAAATTTTCCTTATTTATATAGGAGTTAAATTCTTAAAGAAAGCTTTTAAGAAAAGAAAAAAACACTTGAAAAGTATAGACTAACTCGGAAGAGATTTAGTATAATTGTACTAGGAAGTGGTCATCTTGCTAAAAGTACTTTTCATTGATATTGATGGAACTATAAGAATAAGTAAAAAGATTAATCCTAAGATTATTACTAGTCTTAAAGAATTAAAAAGCTTAGGAGTTAAAGTCATCTTAAGTACAGGTCGTAACTTTTTACATGCCCGTAAAGTAGCACGTCATCTTGGTACTTATCCTCTTTTAATTACTTGTAATGGTTCTTTGGTTAAAAGAATGGATAATAATGAGACCATTAAAGCTGGGAAAATACCAAGAGCTATCATTAGAAAAGTATTTAAAATTACTTCTTCATTAGACTGTAAACTTCTAGCTCATGAAGCTAATAATAACTATTATATTCGTAAGAACGATGATATTTCTTCTGATATTGTTGGGATAACAATAACATCCAAA
>CAKOOW010000018.1 GCA_934098445.1 uncultured Bacilli bacterium | reverse complement strand
CATTTAGCCCTTCTTTGGTACTATACTTAGTACCCATAATATCAGCACTTAATATTTCATAAGTTACTACGGCCCCCACTTCACTTTTATTATAAGCATTTAACTCATAATGATAATCTTTCATCCCTGGATACATGCTTTCTATATTTACATCAACATAATCAACGATGGGACTATCTCCTGATTGAAATAAAACATCCCAAGCTCTAACATGAGCATCCATCGTATTATTTACTTTGGTCGCGTAAATAAACCAAGCAAAAGAATTGCTACCTATTAGAATAATTAATAGGACAATTTGATGAGGTTTTACTACTTTCTTTAATTTTTCCCAAGTATTCATATAATCCCTTATTCTTCTTTTTCTTTTAAAACAAAGGCCCTTAAAAATTCATAAGAGAAGGCCACTCCTACACTCATAAAGATTAGATAATATATAATAACATTTTGCATTAAATGACTAATAAAACTTAATATAACTGTTTTATAAATAACTTTCCCATAAATACTACTAGCTTCGATTTCGGGATCTTCAATTTGATTAGCTATTCCTTTGGTAACAAAATAATTCTTATTATCTTTCTCTTCTTTCTTTATAATTCTATGGGTTACTACAATTCCTCTTAATTCTTGTCTTTCCCCAAGATAAGTAATGTCATCACCAACATTTAAAGTCTTAGCATCTACTTTTTTACTTATTATGATGTCTCCTACTTTATAATCAGGAGTCATACTTTCTGATACTATCGTAAACATATAATAACCCCCGATATTTATTTTATTATTAGAGAATTTCTGAACAATAACTACTACTAATATACATAATAGGGCTACCGTTAAGATACCCTTTAATACTCCGAATATTTTTTTTATCATTTTTCCTCCTAAAACTTAAAGTTTTCAATTTTTTCTAAGTAGTTATCAATACTTTTCAAAAAGACATTTTGAATTTCACTTAAACTAGCTTGTTTTTTTAGCTTAGTAATCGCTATTTTATCCCCAATTTTTTCTTTTAAAGTACTAAGAGGCATATCAACATTTAACTCGACTATTCTTTCGATTAGATTATCCGTTATTTCTTCAATATTCTTCTTATATGCTTCGGTTGTTTTATCTTTACTTAGAGTATCAAGGGCTAAATAATTTAAATAGAATGTATTATTTAAATAATCTTTTATAATACCATTTTCTTCATAGTTTTTATGTTCTTTCGTAATTTTAGTATCATTAGCAACATGACTTTGAAGAAAATCCCAAAGTTTCATCGCATACTGAAAATTAGTATTTTTCAATATGACATTAGTCTTCTTAATAGGAGGTATTACTCTAGCGACGTGTTTTTTTCTTAAATCTTTATATACATCAGTATTTTGAAGCATAGTAATATTTTGTTCTAATTTTTCGATGCGTTCTTCAATAGATAAAGAGGAATCCGTTGGCTTATTATCCAGACTCGCAATTAAAGAAGAGTCAAGCGCTACATTAACATTAATTCTTTCTTTACCTAAATTACATTTTCCTTGATATTCTAGTCTTTTTATATCTTTAACTTGCGAGGTTGTTAAAGTTTCTTTTTTCTTTAATTCGACATAGTTACGCATATTTTCAATTAAAGTATAAATAAGACGATTTTCATAAGTATCATAACTTTCATCTTTATTAATATTTAAAATCTTAGAGGGTTTAACATCCCCATTATCTTCAATCTTTTGAATAAAATTAGTATGTTTAGATAAATGTCTAATACTTTCAACCGTTACCCGACGAGCTAATTCAATTTTTACTATTTCTTCTTCATTAACAATAAAACGATTAGGATTTCTTAAGATATTATCTAAGTATCTAATAGTATCTTCCATTAAATCTAACCATTCATAATCAACAACCACTTTTTCATAAGAAGTATTAAGATTCAGATTAGAACGAATATTACTATTAAAATCTTGAACTTTGTTTTTATTATTTTCATATAATTTTATTATATTTAAATCTTCCATACTTCACCTTATGCTAATTTCTTTAATCTTAGTAAATACTCGATACATTCAGCCATTTTACCTTCACCGAATTCATCATTTAAAAATTTTACAAAGCCATCAATTTCATCACGAATATAAGCCACGTTTAACTGTTCAAATTTACGGAGTATTTTACGGGCAATAAAATAATCAACCCCGTCAACTTCGGTACCACCACAAGCCACAAAGACAGGAACAAACTTTTTCATATGAGCTACAATACGATTACCAAAGGCAATACGGAAATGTTTAATGACATAATTATCCATTTTTTCAATTTTATCGAAAGTTTCTTGACTAATTTGATTATCTTTAATCGCACTCTGAAATAGATTATCTAAATAAGAATAGTTTATATCTTGAGCAGGAGTATTAACAGGTTCAAAAGCTTCACCCTTATCATTAATATCAATAGGCATGGCACGGTCATATACTTTATCAGTTACCATAAAAGTAGAATCATCGTTATTAATAGTCCCAATATACCACATATTAGGAGGGATTAATAGTTTCCCATCTTTTAAATGGATAGGGTCACTTTTCCAAGCACTAGGTACTATTTCTACTATCCATTCCGATTTATTAGGCATTTCTAAAATAGATAACATTTCGGCAAAGTAATACTCAACACGGGAAATATTCATTTCATCCAAAATTACCGTATAAATATCATCTGTATAACCAGCAACATACATCTCTTTTAAGACTTCTGTTTCATTAAATCTTTTGGTAAATTCATTGAAATAGCCAAATAATTCGGTACGATCACGCCATGATGGTTGGACAGAAGCAATACAAGAGTCATGTTTTAAAAATTTTCCCCACGCATAAGCTAGTGATGTTTTACCGGTACCAGAAATACCTTGTAAAATAACTAATTTCGTAGAGGCTAAGGCCGATACAAATAATCTAATCATCTTAGGTGTATAATAAAGTTTTAACTGACTAGCCGCAAAATTACGAAAAAGCTCTACTAACTGGGGTAAATCAAACGAATTATTATAATTAGCTACTTTATAATCCTTAAACTTCTCATCAACTTCATATAGTTTAGGGAAACGTATTTCCGTATTCTTATCCGTAATCCCATTATCTTCACTTGCTTTTTCGGTATCACTCTCATCGGGTCTTAATCCTAGTTTAGAGACCTTCATAGCTAAGATATCTTCTTTTTCTTTCATTAGAGTAGCTACTTTACTATTTAAAGTACTAACCTCTTCTAATAATGACTCTTGATCAACTAAAGACTTTCTAATTCTTATATACTTGCGAAGAAGAAAATATCCGCCTAGAAATATTAAACCTAAAACAATAATCATTATGAGAATAGCAAGTCCTACTAAGAACCATTCGGGCATATTAAAATCATTCTTATAATAATTAACAATATTTAAATAAGCTTTAAAATCAAATATTTTGCCGATGCCATTAATTAATCCCATGACAATAGAGTTAAGTCCACTAAAAAACTGAGATAAAAATTCATATAAAAAGCGAAAAAATGTATCCATATACCCACCATCCTATAATACAATTATTCTTCCTGGTATTTTTTCTTTACTATTAATAATCATATCAAAAAATTCATTATTTTTATAGATAAAAATCGTCGAAAATAAATATAATTCGGTAATTTCCCCGGTAAAAGTATCATCTAAATATAAAGAAAATAAATATCCTTCTTTAATTAATTTATCAATTTGACTTTTTGTCTCATAATAAGTAGTTAAACTAATCTTTATCTCAAGATATTTTTTAGCTAAAGTATTATTTAGAATCTCTAATAGTCTTTTTTGTTTCTTTTCTTTTGACCATAGACTACTTGCAAATTCTAAACAATACCTTCGAGAAAAGTCTAAGTTAATAGCATTTTCTAAGACTAGTTTAGATGCTAATATATATAAGACAAATAAAGAGTCTTCATAAGTATTTCCGGTCGTAAAGGCTTTATTAATAGCCATATCACTATAAAGATAAGATATTTTAACATTCTGTTCTAAAGATAAGTTATAATATCCTCTTTGAATTCTTTTTTCTTTTAAGATATATTCATTAGTTTCTAATACTCTAAAGAATTCTTTTTTTCCTTTGGTAAAACTTCGTAACCACTTATTTAATTCATCTTTCTTAAACGCTAATCCCTCTATCTTTAGATTATTATCACTAATTAGATAATCTATTAAAGACTTAGAAGAATCAAAATAGATAGCATCATCAAGATACATAATATAACCAAATAAAGCATAAATACTCTTAAGAAGAGATATATTATTATCACTTTGTAATTCTATGAATAGGGGTTCTAATTCTTTACTTACTCTATTAGTAGGATTCTTTATATTATGATAATTAGTTTCATTATTATATCTAATATCAATATACTTATCTAAGAAAGGTTCTATTAAACTCTTTTGATATTTATTTTCAAAGATAATTTTATAAAATTCTAAAAGATTTTTTTTAACATATTTTAAATATTCACTTATTATATTTAAATCCATTATATACCTCCTATGGATCTATTATTTCTACTTTTATTATACTAGTATTGGTATCATTAGGATAGGTATAATTCTTAGATGGATCAATCTTATAGAATTTTAATTCCCTACTACTTACCGCATCTATAGGAAAAGTAATTTCTTTAATATAAGAAACACTTTTAAGAGTAATATAATCTAATTGACTATTATCTAATAAAGAAGAAGTAGTATCTACAAGAATTATATTAGGATCAAAAGATACTTTAATATATTTACCAATACATTTATCTTTAAGAGTACTATCAAGTTCTAAGAAGTTATTTATATCTATATAATCCCCTTTCTTATAAGAATTAAAAGCTTCGATGACAGTACAATAAGTATTAGCGTTCGTAATACTTAGGTCTAAATAAGGATTACTATTACTATCCGTTATACTATAGGTAACACCTTTCTTTCCTGATGTATAAATAAATTTAGCGGCAAGAGTTTTAACATAAGGACTAGTAGAAGTGGCTACGACTTTGATAATTAACTCTTCCCCTTCTTTAAAAGCTCTTTGGGGAACAACATTAATATTAATACTAGCACTATGCGTAGTATTATAGATAGTCCCCGTCTTATTATCTATCGTACATGTTGCATCCGCAC
The DNA here is from genome assembly GCA_934098445.1 of uncultured Bacilli bacterium. Lineage (GTDB taxonomy): Bacteria > Bacillota_I > Bacilli_A > RF39 > UBA660 > CAG-605. Next base: position 18,378 of record CAKOOW010000018.1, on the reverse strand, counting down.
TACAAGTAAATTCAATCTTATAATCGATATCATAATTAGTATATAATTTATTATTTAAAGAAGATAATAAATCAAAAGTTATCGCAAAAGCTCCTACTCCACTCCAGTTATTTACTTGATAAGTAGCTTCCTTTTCTTTTAATCTATTACTAGTAAAATAAAATTCCTTACTACCAAGATAAAAGTTATAAAAAGTATCTTTAATAAAGCGAGCAAATGTTAAAATAACAGGGGTTAAGGCTAAAAGAGAAACGAGAATGAGGATTTGTTTTAAATGAGGAATTTTCTTGGTATACTGCATATAAAGCCTTTCTATACGACTTGGGTAGCATTAATATTTATTTCTACTAAGTCAATAACAGATTCATAGTAATCAGGATTATTTTTATATTCTAAGGGAAAATATACTCTTAATAAGAAACGGTCGGTCTTTTTAGTCTTACAAGCCATAAAATAATCATTAGGATCTACATACTCTTTAAAATACATTCCATCTTGATTAGTACTAATATTTACGGTATTAATATTAGCCATCGTATTATCTTCTACCTTATATATTTCATAAGTAAGTGGTAGATTAGTAGTCATTTTTAACTGAATATTATAGTTTAAATCAACATTAGCTTTACCATTATCATTAAAGTTAGATACTTCAAAATAATAATCATAATAGTCATTAGAAGGTACCATCCTGGTAAGTTCTAAAGACTTAGTAGTATTAGTAGCATCGACGATAAAGAAGGCTATATTAGGATTTAATTTCAAGGTAGTATCGGTTTCATACCGAGCATAAGTAAAACCGATGCTACTAATTATGATGATAAGAAGAAAGATGACTAGGGAAGAAAAGAAGGTTCTTTTAAATTTTTTCTTATTAATATTATTAATAAATTTCTTTAGGTGTTTAATCATATTACTTCTCTTTATTTTCTATGGTCTCTTGAATTTTACTTAAGTCTAAACGAATAGTATATTCTAAGAATTTCTTTTCTTTAGCTTTTAATTTAGGTAAATCTATTTCTTCATTACTAATCTTTTTCTTAAGATTTATTATTTCTTCAGGACTTAATTTAAATTTACTAGAGGCTTCTAATAAGTCATTAACTTCTTTAATATCTATATGTCTAGTAACTTCTAAGAGTCTATCGACTTCATTCTTCTTTTTAGTTTTAGTATCTTTAGGAGGATCCTCAATCTTAGTTACTTTTAAAGGGGTGGTATCAATATCTTCTTGAAGATGTTTTAATTTAGGTTCTTCATAAGAAATAGCAACATCAAAGAGGATTAAAGTTATAAATAAAAGGGCAATAACCCGATAATCACTAAAGACATCTTGCCAGACTTTTAGTTTAGGAAATACTTTAACAATTTTCCCAATAACCATATCTTTCTTAATGGGATTATCAAGGGTATTATTATTATCGCCTTTAACAGTTAATAAGTCATTATCAATATATAAAATTCGATGGGTAATAATACTTCCATCTTTCAAATAAGAAATAATATCATCTTTTTGTAAATTATCCTGACCAATCTTAACTAAAATAACATCATCTTTATATAAAGCTGGTTCCATCGAACCACTGGCAATCTGAAAAATCGTATATCCAAAATAATTAGGATAAGGATTATCCGAAACTAGTACACTTACTTTACCATAAATAGCTAATAGTAATAATATAAATAATATACAAGACAAAAAATTTGCTAACCATTTAAATACCCTTTTTATCATACAATCTTCCTTTAATTGGCAATATATTGACTAAATTTGGCCTCTAGTTTAATTGGTAATTCTTCGCCAATTAAACTAGTATCAGCCTCATCATAGTTGGGATCATCTTGCCATTCTAAATTTATCTTTAAGTGTCTTATTTTTGCAATATCTTCTAATTTAATAACCCCTTCATAAGTTAACCCATCATTACTTAGCGAATCCCCTTCTAAATCGATAACATTAAATTTAATATTAGGATGTTTATCTAAGGCGGAAGCATCTATCGTAATGGCATAAGAAACAGCAACTTCAGAAGCACTGGTATCTATATCTAAAGTATAAGATGCTACCGTTCCCGGGGCAAAATAACCCTCATCGCTATGATTATTGTTCGTGATAATAAAATCACTATAGTTTAATTCTTTAGCTAGAGTTAAATCTTTACCATCGACTTTAATTACCCATTTAGCAATAGGAATATTGCTTGTAGCTTGGCTATTAGTTTCAAATAAACCATAAGTCTTAGTGATGGTAATTAAAGTTAAAACAATAAAAAAGCACTCAAGTAGTAACAGGCGCTTTTTCATTCAACGTATCCGTTTTCTGTTTTGAGTGCTTTAGCAGCATCAACAATCATTAAGATTTCATACATAATTAAAAAGATAGTAGGAAAAATAATTAAAAACATAAATCCCCATTTAGATGTAAAAATACTATATAAATATCCTAAATTGTGTATTATCTTAGTGCCATTAACACGCCCAATCACATAGCTTCCTGATACTTTAGTATTATTAATAGTATAAGTTGATTCTTTAGTCGAAACCGCAAATTTATCTTCAACCGCTCCTATATTAATTAAATACTCATTAGCTTTATTTCCATTATAGAAAAAAACTTCATCTTGATTAGCAATTTTCTTATCACTTTCTCTTTTTATTAATAAAAGATCTCCAGCATAGAATTTGGGTTCCATTTCATCATTATCAATAGCTAGAATAGTCGTCTTACCAAAAGTAGGAACATTAAATTCATTATATGATAATAAGCATACAGTTACTGTTATAGCGATAATAACCCAAACTCCGAGGAAAAAATCCTTTAAAATAATGCCTAGTTGCTTCATACTTCCTCCATATTATCCATTTAAATTATATCACGGGGTAAATAAACATTCAAGTTAAATATCCATATTCAAAATAGTTAAATAACTAAGGATATCGGTATAATTTAGATTAGCTTTTCCGAGATTATAATAGTTATAAAGAATATCTACTTCTTTAATAGTAGTCTCTAAATTATCATCTTCTAAAGAAGTTATTTCTAAGTTAATATTTTCTAACTTATACTTATCAGCAATAATCATCTTCAGATTTTGTTCATCTAAAAGAGCTATATGATTAATAAAGATAAAATTATCTTGATTAATTATATTCTGTAAGTCGATATATTCTTCATTTAAAATATTAATCGTTAGATTATCATCTTCTTTTTTTCGTTCAAAGACAAAGTATAAGAAATTACTGGTTATAAATTTAAATACTTCTAAAATGGTAGTATCTAAAGTCAGGGAATTACTAATTCGCATATTAAAGATTTCTTCATCATAAGTATCATAATTAGTACTTAATTTTTCTAAAGACTCATTATATTTAAATAGGAGTTTATCATCTTTTTTCTTACTCTTAAAAAGTCCTATTTTAGTTTCATTCTTATTATGATTTAATTTAATTATTTCTTTTTCTAGTTTATTTATTTCTTTTTGAAGAGGGTTTTTCTTACTCTTATAAGTATCTTTATTACTAATTTTATTTTTCATATCTTCTAAGAGGGTTATATATTTAACGATTAGATTATACTCAAGAAGAGTTTGTTTTAATTTACCTATTTCGGCTAAATTATTATTATTACCAAAGTATTTAGTTACTAGTTTTTCGATACTATTAGGAGCATAATCACTAATACTCCATTTCTTGGTAACAAAATTATCTATTAAATAATAAGTATCTTTATTTTAAATGTCATTACGCTCTTTTACTAATTCTTTTCTTAGATTAATTAAATCAGCTTCTTGATGGGTTTCTAAATACTTATTATGACGTTCTTGAGAATAACGTTCTATCTTAGATTCATTGGCTAAATAAATCCCTTTAATATTAACTTCTATGGTCTTGATAAGATTAGGACACTGCCAATATACTTCATCAAATATTTTTTTAGTATCTTCTTTTTCTTCCAATAAAGTCTTAATATATTTTTTAGCATAAGTATTATAATTAAAATCTTCATAGGTAATATTAAGTCCTACGGTCTTAAAGGCTTTAAATATCGTTAAGAGCCATTCATTTACGGTCTTTAGGTCTTCTTTATAGTAATGAGATAATAAGTATAAATAATAGTCTAAATGCATCTTTTCATAAGCTGTATTATACTTATTCCATTCATTTAAGAATTTACAAGTCTCTAAAGATTTATTAATATCATCAATTTTACTATTAGGTTTTAAAGAAGAAAAAGATTCTTTAAAAATTTTTAGTTTAGTAGTTACCTTGTTTAAGAGTTGTTGTTTATTTTCTTTTTCTTCTAAAATAACCTTTTCTTTATTAGTTCTATTCTTAATATTATTAGTAGGCATTGTCTCTAAAACCGTCTTAAAATCATTAATTTCCTTTAATAAATTTTCTTTCATTTAGAATCCTCTACTTTCTTTTTTTCTGTATCTAAATATTCTAAATATTCTAATAATATTTTATAGATATCTAATAATTCTTTTACTTCTAAGTCATTAACATTCATATTTTACCTCACTTAATTATTATATAGTTTTTAGTACCACCTATATAAGTATTATCATCATATAATTTAAATTCCAAGCGATAAGTACCGGTCTTAACATTGTTTTTTAAGAGAAGATTTAATTCATTTATAGCATTAGGATCTTTTATTAAGATATATTCATAAGGATTATCGGTCTTAAAGAGAGCTTGGTCTACATAGTCATTTAAATCAACTAATTCATACTCGGTATCATAAATATTATCATACTTACGACGATATAGACTCATTCTGATAATAGGAGTATTTAAACCAGAGTCATAAGAAATAGTAAATTTCAGATTCTTATTACCTTCTTCTTTAGAAGTATCAATTATAGTATTTTCGGGTTCTAAGGTTGATTTTAGACCATAAATACTATTTATAATCGTTAGATTTAGTTCTTTTTTAGCCGAAACATCAGTACCATAATAAATTCCATCTACAGAGCCAAAAGTTTCGATTACTATTTTATAAGTTCCGGTAGCAATACTGGCATTTTCAGTATTAAATTCTAACCATCTATTAACATTACCTACTTTATCGGCTATTTTTATTCTCGTGGTTCCATCTACATCAGGATAATATCTTTTCCCATCTAGGAGAAAATAAGCGCCAATTAGACCGTTACCAGTTACCACGTTACCATCTTTATCTTTTAGAATTATCTTTAAACCTAATTTAGAATCAAAATATTTAGTATCATAAATAGTATTAGATCCTACGGATAAATTTTGATAATTAGTACTTAGATTAATTATAGCATTATTACCTACATAGAGAGGGTTTTTATCGATAGTGGCATTTATATTTATTATAGAGTCTTTATTATAATAGAGGTTATAATGCATATTTTCATGTTCTATTCCTAAGACACTATAGATAGTTTGATTATTCTTATCTCTTAGTTCAACTAATAAAGAATTATCTAGAGCATCATTTTCTAAGGAAGTAGCACTAAAGTCTACTATAAAGATAAACTCTTCATCAGAATCATTATTCTTGTAATAGATTTTATTCATAGCCTCATCATCATAATGACTATTATTACTAGTAGAACCCATAACCGTAAAAATAGAAAAATCATAAGTTGCTTCTCCTAGAGTTTGTAAATCTTGTTTAGCTTTTTCTTCTTCGGAAGTAGTTATTATATGATAATAGTATTTAGGACTTCCTTCAATAATATCTAACATAGTTATTTTGGTATTAGCTGGTAAGGCATAAGATGATACTAAAGTACGATGATACCCTTCTTTATAAAGATTAACATCTTCTCCAAATAAAGAGTAATAAGCACTAAATTTACTACCAGTAGTAATATTAGTCGAAGTAGATGCAAATAGACTATATTTATCGCCAGGAGTCATCGCGGCTTCATATTCATTAGTTTGATAAAGGGCGGTTGATAAGTCAATATTAATTACTAATCTTTTGGTCTCATTAGTTAAAGCATCTAAGGCGGTTATAGCCATAATACTTATACTTACGGTTCCCATCTTTTTGGTTTCGGTTAAGTTTTTACTATGATATAGATAAAATAGTAAAGAAGGAACCATCGATGTACTATCACCGGCATAATAAGAAGTACCACTAATACTTGGTTCTGTAGACTTAAAAGTAGTATTTCCATTAGTTAACCAACCTTGATTTGAAGATTCCATAGCTAAAGCAAAGTTATTATTAGCTTCTTCTTCGGTCTTAGCTTGTCGGGAGATATTATTTTTATCTATAAGATTAATACCATTAGCTAAATTAGAGTAATCAAATCCTAAGATTTGGAAGGAGGTATTAGGTTTAGAAAATTCTAAGAAAGTTAGTTCGGTAGAGCCTAGGGTCGAATATTTACTAGCTACTAAAGAGATATTATATTCAATGACGGCTTCGCCAATAATCCACATATAAAAGTTAGAATCTTTAGGCGTAGGATCTATTATCTTAACGATATTAGTATTAGTCTCTTCGTCCATAAAATTACTATAGAAACCATCTTTATTAATATCATGATTTGTCATATGAAGTCCTAAGACATAACTACCTTTATTAGGCATATCTTTCCAAGATAGAGTATCTCCATAATTATAAATAGAATTATATATTCCAGTATTAGGTAATCCCTCGCGGGTATGGGTATACATTCCTAAGAAAGCTTGCCCACTCATAATACCATAACTAGTAACAGCTTCATTAGTCGCAATATTTAAGTTTCGCCCCTCTAATAAGTAAACACGATTATCTACATTCTTAGTAACAGTTTTAGTATCATCATCAATACTTACCGTCTCAATATTACCATCTTTATCTAGGCTTTCTAATTTCTTCAAGAGATTAGCCCCATTATCTAAATATAAACTAGAATTATTTTGAAGTTTTAAATCATCAATAATACTTAAAGAGAATAAAACATCACTATATTCATTAGTTCTATCAGTAGCTCCACTTAACATAATACTAGAATTATCTATAGTTAAAACATTTGTTCTTTGAATAGATATATTCTTATGAGGATTACTACTAGTTCCATAGTTTTTAATAGTTATGGTACTAAGACCATTAGTACTAGAGGCATTACCACTTCCAAAGATGGAACCATAAGTATTAAAGTTAGAATAATCTTTGCCATCAATTTTAATATTAATACCATTAGTAACACTGATAAAGGAGTAATCGTAGTTTTCATCGCCACTAGCATTAGCTTCTCCTCCCCCAAATATGGTTCCTTTAATATTAATATCAGCAGCTGAAGTACTAGGAATATCCTGATTATCGGAGTAAAATCCTAAGATTTTAATTTTCTTAGAATCCGTAACCTGCCAGTAGCCATTTAAAGTTAGAGTACTATTAGCATCAATGACAGTTTGACCTTCCGTATAGATATTAGGAGTTATATAAGTTAGACTACCTTCTTTAGTAAATTTACAGTTATAACATTCTTTTAATTCATTATCACCAGTATCTAAAATTAAAGTAAAGTTTTTAAGGGGATTAGAAGAAGTATTAGCAATATTTATAAAACTATTCCAGTAATTACCATTAGCATTTTTAAAGTCAGCAGTATATGTTAACTTACTAGTAGAATTACTGTAAGTAGTAGTTGTATCATCATAATTAAGATTACTATTATTTTCTAAGACGGCATTTTTACCTATGTAAACATTAGATTTACCATAAATAGTTGATGTATTAGCACCGCCATAAACATTACCATAAATAGTGCCACCGGTAATATTAACAATGGTGGTAGAATTATTGGCATTTTCTAAGCCCGTAGCAGCGGCATTACCGCCCCCAAAAAGGCTACCGGATAAGGGAGTTTTACTGCTCTCGGTTCCAATAATTGTATTACCACTAACGTTTATACTGGTATTACCTTGAACGGTGGCTAAGGAACCGTTACCACCAGCATAAGCACTTCCTTGGATAGTGGCGTTGCTAATCTTAACGGTGGTATTTTGACCAACAGTACCATAATTTCCGCCGCCATAAATATTACTAGCAATAGTGCCACCATTAATAATTAAAGAAGTAGAATTGGTAATTGCCGCCTCGTTTCCCCCACCATAGATAGTTTTAAAATTACCAGCTTCAATAGTAACATTACTTTTATCGGCATAGGCTAAATTACCGCCCCCATAAACATTATCAATAGTACCATTTATAATCTTGACAAGCGGATTTACGGTATTACCACCTTCATTATTACCGCCATAAAGATTAGTAATATTACCCGTTGTAACGGTTATCGTGGTATTAGTTACGGTGCCACTTTTATTAGAGCCCCCATAAACATTTTGAAATTGACCGTTAGCGATATTGATAGTCGTATCATCTATTCCGGCTTCATTACCACCGCCAAATAAATTGGCAATAGTTCCATTTGTTACATTAATTGTGGAAGTGGCACTGTTAGTTTTATTACCACCGCCATAAAGATTAGTCGTATTTCCATTAAGATAATCAATCGTCGTAGTAACAGTATTACCACCCTCGTTATTGCCACCATAAAGATTAAGAGTTGTTCCTTGGTTATGATTAATAATTACTTTATCTACGCTGCCACTTTTATTAGAGCCACCATAAAGATTAGTTATGGTGCCACCCTCTTGAATAATACTTACATTAGTAGCATTAGCGGCATTACCACCACCATAAACGTTAGCAATCGTATCATCATTGCCACTGATAGTTAGGTTAGTAGTGGTCGTAGGAACTTTATTGCCGCCGCCAAAAAGATTAGTTATATAGCCTTTAGAAACATTTACATTAGTGGTAGTTACATTGCCGCCTTCGTTATTACCGCCAAAGACATTATAACTATGACCACCGGTAATAGTGATATTAGCGGTAGTAACATCACCACTAATATTGGAGCCACCATAAAGATTATTACAAGTTGTCCCTTCTTGATAAACATTAGTAGTCGTAACACTAGATCTATTGCCACCCCCAAAGACATCACCAACTGTTCCCCCTTTTAGAGAAACAATTACTTTATTAGATAGAGAGCCTGATTTATCATGACCGCCAAAAACACGGCCAATATTGCCATCATTAATGGTCACGGTAACATTTCCTAAAACATAAGGAGTACTATTAGTTTCTCCTTCGCCCCCACCGAAGACATCACCAGTTATTACCCCGTTATTTACCGTAACAAAAGTATTACCACCAGATGGATTATTACTACTAGTTCCATTAACTGTACCTAGTGCACTACCACCATAAACATTACCGTTAATCGTTAAATTTTGATTTTGACTACCGATATTTACCGTACTATTATCTCTTACGAAGGTATTAGAACCCTTACCCCCACCATAGATATTATTATTAATGGTACCGCCTAAAATATTTAAGGTTGCATCACCATAGACGGTTCCACTGACATTGGAGCCACCATAGATATTACCTTCTACTACTCCTGATGTCATTTCGATACTAATACTAGCGGTTTTACTGCTACTACCGGAGCCATTCTGGTTACCGCCACCGTAGACATTTTTCTTTATCGTACCCCCATTAATAGATATTTTAGTATAACTAGATGAGCTAGTACTACTAATACCAGTAGCGCCGTAATTGCCACCCCCATAGACGCTATTATTTATTAAAGCATTCCCGGTTATTAAAATATTAGAATTATCACTAGAACCAATTGATGAAGTTCCTGATCTTCCGTTACCAATTCCAAAAACACTACCCGCTTCACTTCCGAAAAGAGTGGTATTATTATTAACCAAGGTTTCATCACCAATTATGGCATTACCTCCAATATAGATGAAGCCAGTACCATTTACGGTACCATCGGAACCGCTACCTGTTGATCCATTAGAACCAGCAAAAACACTATAATTTACTTTACCACCAGTTAAAGCGATAATTCGATTACCATAAGTAGCGGTTTGCCCAGCTCCCCCAGTTATCATATCAATCGTACCACCAGTCTGGTAAATATAAGTATCGTTAACATTAGAGCGATTACTAGCGCTTAAAGGGCCACCAATTAGATTGTAAATCCAACCGCCTTCTACCTTTATCTGTCTTGCGGTATAATGAGTTCCCCCATAACGACCACCCACATAAATTCCGGTTGTCAAATCATATTTTCCTGTTCCAAAGGAACCACTTTTAACAATGGTTTTCATCCCAACTTCCGAAGAAGAATAGATATCTCCCCCCCAAGAACCACCGACACAGTAATAAAATTCTAAATTACTATTATTGCCAGTTACGCGGTCATAATCAGAGCCATAAACAACAGTAGCATTTACATAGTCAGTATCTGAATTCCAACTATTGGTATTAGCATCATGAGTTAGGGAAGCAGAATTATATACTCCCGATTCGATTAGCAAATTATAAGTAGAATCATTGCCACTACTACCGGTATAACTATCACCGCCAACAATGGATTCAATATTTACATAAGAACCATTTTGTCTAATTCCACGCCCAATTTTCAAATTATGCCAATTAGCAATAATAGCATTACTAGCTTCCGCATTATTATTAGTCTTACGGGTAGTACTATAAATTTCCAAATTTTCGATAGTGGTATCATTATAGATATTAACTTTTGTTTCGTTACTACCCCACCAGCCGCCGCCACTAGTCTCAGGACGCCAATAAGTACTATGTTTTACCCCATTATATAAACCCGTAAAAGTAAATGGTTTACTACTGGTCCAATTTCCTTGAAAAGACCCCGTCAAAACGGCTATATTAGTATCTCTAGTAGCCATATAATAATAAGTATTATTGCGATCAAAAAGATTATCCGCCGTATTTTGTAAGTATTCATAATAAGTACAAGATGAGCTATTACACTTACCACTTACCATTTTACCATCGGCATTATAATAACCATCATAAGAGGCATTATAACTAAATTCTCTAGGGATAAAGTATCCCGCCATTATTTGATTATCAAAACTAGCATCAACAATATCTTCACAATGGATATTTAATCTACTAGGATCAAGAACTGTCATATAGCCATTATTTAAATAATAATAAGTATTATTTTCATCATATGATTCATTATTAATCTTGACATAGTAAGTACAGCTATTTTGCCAACACCTAGTATTGTTTTGATATCTACCTTGTGAATTATAACCACTATAATATTCACGATATCCGGCTTTTTTTTGGTAATAATAACCAGTCATATCATACTCATCACATACTCTTTTTACCGTTTGGACTTTTTGTAATTTTTTATCATCAAAGTTATTGAAGACGCTATTCCAATTATTAGATGATATATAACTTACTTTAGCACTAATCCAAGATGCATGTAAGTTCAAGATAATATCATTATATTTATCTCCGTTTTTAGTGGGAGTTATGATAGCATATCTCTTATAATTATCATAATCAAAGGTAATCAAAGTATTTTGGGTATCACTTATCCACCCATTAAATCCCTTGTCATTAGGTCTATTAGTAAAAGGATTATCAATAAGTTCTATATTAACTTTACCATCAACTACAGGATACCACTTATAATAAACCATCTTATTTTTAGTCTCATCTAAAGATATAGAGCCTCCATTGGCATCATAAGTAATCATAACTCGAACCATATTATGAATATTATATTTATTTTGACTAGTAAATGTTGGTAGGGTTCCTCCTGTTTCGACAAAGTTTTTAGCTTCATAATAATTCCAATCAGCTTCTAAGTCATTAACATAAATCGTATCTTCTGATATACCACTATTTTCAGGACTAAAAGTTAAATTTTCTTTAGGACTTAAAGCAATCGGATTAACTAATTCATTTTTATTAACAAAAGATACTTTATCTTTATTAATACTTACTATTAAATCAGAAGTCTCAAAGTTTTCTAAGACATTATCATCATAAGTAATCTTATTACCAGTAATTCTATATTTATAAGTATTATCTATCTGAGTATTAGTATTGGTTTTATAATCATCATATACATCTTCTTTACTTAGAAGATAATTAATCTTAGTATTTTCTATATCATAAGCAATAGTCTTATTATCAGTATCACTTGATTTAAAATTAGTATTAAGAATAATCTTTTCATAGGAAGAATTAGAATCTTTATAAACTAAAGAGGCTATTTTACTGTCTTTAGAACCGGTAGCATCCATACTAATGGCTAAGAGCGAAACTTCAATAGTATTAGCATTCTTCGCTAAGAAAGCTCCGGTCTTAGAAACATTTAAAGATGCTCCTGTAAAATTAAGATTAGATATCTTTGCTGTATTTAAGTCATTAAATAAAGACTCTTCTAATTTAAAATTAGATATCTTATGACCTCTTCCATCAAGAGAGCCTGTAAAAGCTTCTTTATTATTAATACTTAATAAGTAATTGCCAAAGTCCAAATCATTAGTAATAACATAATACTTATCTAAGTAAAGATTAGCATCACTACTCTCTAAGACTTTCTGAAAATAAGCTAGTTCATTAGGAGTAGTAATTTGATAAGGATTTTCTTGACTACCATTACCTGAGGAAAAAGAAGTGGCTACGACGCCATCATAAGCCGAAGAAGAAGTAGTTTCGGACCAGGTAGGAATTCTAATAAAAAGATATAAACATATTAAGACAATAATAATTAAGCCATAAAGTTTATAATTAAGATATAATTTATATTTATTATTTTTAGTCATAGAAACTCCTTATCTTATCGAAAAAAGCTTCACAATGTGAAGCTTTACTTCACTTCAAACGTGAAGATTATTTTAGTTACCAGCAGCACTAGATTGAGTACTTAATTGAACATTATAAGAAATATCGGTACCAGATGCATTATTTTCGCAGTCAACATCTTGACCTTCAACCCACATATAAACACGAATCTTAGTAACTCCAGCTGATAGTCTTATTACTTGTTTATATGAACCAGTATATGTCTCTGGAGTAACAATATTTGGTGTTACTTCCGTAGCATTAGCAGTATCAGTGCCGTTCATTGCTTCCTTTAATTTAGTAGGATTAGCAATTTCTTTTTTCAAACCAAAGTAACCAGTACGGTCAGTTTTATCATCAATTGTAATACCGTATTCAATTGCAGAGGCATTACCACGAGCGGTATGAGCATCAGCATTTGGTTCCCAAATAATAGCATTGGCAGCTGGTGTATTTAGAGCTTGTAAAGTGCCAGCAGGTGTTTCACTTGAGGCATTTCCTAAAGTAACAAACCCAACACGAGAAGCATTCTTTAAGCCCTTATCTTCCGTTCCTTCTTTAGCTGTTACATTTGAACTTGTTGTTAAATATATAGTTTGAGCTTGATCAACTCGCAAAAACATATCAAAAGCAATATAATCGCCAGTATTTCCAGCTTTGGCTGTACTCTTAGCAGCGGTAATAGTATATTCACCGGTTTGAGCATCTGAGCCAACTACCCCTTTATACATATTTAGTTCTGAATCAGTAACAGTACCATCAGTAGAAACGGCATTTAAAGTAGCGGGAACCATATTTTTTGAGCCGGTATAACCTGCTGTAATATCAGCATTGGTTATAACTGTTTTCCACTCGCTAGCATCTGTGGAAATTTGTAGACCATTACTAGCTTCAACATGAACATCTAATGTACTAACAGTAACTGTTTGATTGGCTGTAAACCAAGCATAAGTTGCAGTACTAAACATTATGATTGTCAAAACTAATAAAAGGACTAAAGATCTAATTTTTTTTCTTTTTTTATCTTTTTTTGACATTTTCTTCAACTCCTAGTCTTCTTTTATATGCTCTTCAGTAAGATTCATATGCATTTTTATTTCCCCACCAATTAAGTCATCAACACACTCAGGATCATCACCCTCAAGCCATACTACAATTGTGTATCGATCAATATCGCCCGGATTAAAATTAAGTCTTGATTCTAAAATTAAGGTGGCTGGACTATCTTCTAATTCCTTAAAAGCCGTAGTCCCTTCTTCTGGAGCATTAGCTAAAGCATTTTTCTTCGCATAAGTTGTTGCTTCTCCGTTTTTATAAATCCTAATTCTAATTGCTTCATCTACGTTTTTAATAACATCATCAAGGATTACTTCATACCAATAGTTAAAAGTATCCTTTCCTCTATTTTCAACATAGAAGGTATAAGCAATGTAGTTTTGACCATTATGAGCCCCTTCGGCTTCCGTATCAATATCTTCTGGTAACCACTTATAAGATATGTTATCCATAAATTTTATCGGGGTTGCCTCTAATTTTCGATGAGCTTGCGGACTATTTTGGGATTCATAAATAGTAATTCCACTTTCTAGGGTTTCATTAGAATCAAGAGTAATTGTAAATTTTCCTTCGCTATATATTATCTTTAGAATAATATATAATACGATAAGTAAAAGGAGCAAAGATAATAAAGAAATTTTTACAATTCGCGTTGTTATTTTTCTTTTTTTTACTTTGTCTGCCGTTACGATTACTTCTCTTGCCATACTATCACCACAATGCATATATGAACTACCTCTATCATATACTCCTTAATTGTATTATATTTTTGGAAGTTTTGCAATTACTTTGTCAACTTTTGTCATTTTTTGTGTACTTAACTTATAATTTTCTAGTAAATATCATTTTGACTTTTAAGATAAATTTGTTTATAATTTTATTAAGAATAGAATTAGGAGTTTCCGTATGAAGTTAAAAAAAGTGTATTTGTTACTAGCTTTAACCTGCTTACTCTTGCTAGTTAGTCTTATCCAAAGTACTTATGCAAAGTATGTTTCTAAAGCTGAAGTCGGTTCTAATTTTGCGATTGCAGCTTGGAATTTCAAGGTAAATGAGCAGGATATTAATAATAATAATGATTTAAGTAATGTAATAGTTCCTGTCTTTGAAAATAATCCTAATATTAAGGATAATGTTCTAGCTCCAACAGCCGAAGGATATTTTGATATTAATATTGATCATAGTAGCGTTGATGTTAGTTTTACTGAAAAAATAAACTTAGGACTTAGTGATAATAATACTGTTAGTGATTTAAAAATTACTGGTTATACTCTAAACAACAGTTCTTTAAAAGAATTTAATGGTGATGAAATTAGTACTGATTGCCTTTTAAGTGATGAGAATAAGATTAATAAATATCGTTTTTATGTAACTTGGATTGATGATGAGACTGAATCTATGAAAAATAGTGATGATACGGAAGCTACTAAAAGTGGTACTGCCAGTATAAAAGTGGATTTATCATTTATTCAAAAAGCCCAATAGAACTTAAGAATTTTTAAGTTCTTTTTAAATTCTAATTATAAATTCTAAGACTTTTGGTAAAAAAATAAATATTCCCGCTACAGCGGCTCCAATGGCACAAGCTAAGACCCCACCTGCGGCAATATCTTTAGCACGTCCAGCGGCTTCGTTATATTTAGGACTTATCATATCAACAATAATTTCAATAGCAGTATTAACACACTCCATCCCAATAACTAGTCCAAACAAAATAAAGCAGGTAATCCATTCCCAGATAGCAATATTAAAAAATATTCCTGCAATTATAACAAGCATCATCATTGTAAAATGAATTTTCATATTTCTTTCGCTTTTGACAGCCGAACCTAGTCCTTTAAACGCATATTTAAAACTATTTATTAATTTCTTATTTTTCATAAAACCTCACAAATCATACATTAAATATACTATATATCCAAAAAAATTACTACTCTAATCCGTTAGATAAACATTTTTATTTTCTAACAATTTTTTTGGTCTTAAAAAAAGTTGCCTACTAATTATAAGCGGGGCAACTCTTTAAATTCTTTTTTATTAAGATACATCTTTGTATCAGCATCCATAATTAAATCGGCAAGGGTATGATGGTTATCATTTTTTATCGCATAGCCTATACTCATACTTATTCTATAAGGGTTATGATTACTATTAACTCTAGTCTCTTCCGTTTTTATATTATTTATCAATTCTTTAATAGTAGTTTCATTATCACAATTACCTATGATAATAAATTCATCGCCCCCTAAACGGGCTAGAAAATAATCTTTTTTCGTATTTTTAATAGCCGTTTTTAACATATTAGCAATATCAATTAGGGCTTTATCCCCTACTAAATGACCATAATCATCATTAATCTTTTTAAAATCATTAGCGTCCATTAACATTAAAAACATTCCGTTATTTTTATCATTAAATAATTTATTACTAAAAATATTAAAAGCTTTTCGGTTATTAACTCGCGTTAATTCATCAATCGTAGAGTTATTTTTTTCACCATCAAGAAAAATCATTAAAACAGAAATAGTAAAACCGACACCAATTAAAGTAATACCGTAATTAAATATCTGAATAATTAAACTAAGTACAGGAATTAAGGCAAATATCATTAATCTTTTTAATTCTTGATGACTTATTTTTTCGGTTTTCCAAGTAAAAAATAGATTTATGATGACACTTATAAAATAAGAATACAAAATTATATAATATAAATATAGCATTCCTCCTCGATGGTATAAGTTGTACGCATCAAGGTAAAATAAATTCTTAAATAATAAGTTTAATATTAAAAGAAAGCTGACTATTATTACCGGTAAAATTCTTATTATTTTTCTTTTATTATCTTTTATAAATCCTGTTCTAATACCCAGATACTCATTAAAATAATAAGCATTTAAAATACCAAAAAAGAAATATAAAGTATTGCTTATTAAGAGAATTATCTTACTTATTGGAAACATTGTTCCTTTAAAAACCCCAGTCATTAAGTCAAATACCGAGAATAAGATTATGGAAATTAGTAATTTTTTATAAGTATTAAACGTTCTTAAGGTCTTATTTTCATCGTGGATTTTTTCCATAATCATTAGTAATATCACAATACATATGATATTTACTTCTAAATAATAAATTGGCATCTTCATCCATCCTTCCAAATTACTTTATGCCTTTACAGAAAACCTTAATTAATAAATCCATAACTATTTTTTAATTATAGCATATTTTTCTAGTTTGTAAATTTAATATTAATACTACCAAGGCCGTTATTTAAGCTAAGTGTTTTTTGTCCACTGCCTAACCTTTCTTGGTCGATAGACTCACCATCGATATTTACACTACCAAGACCATTATCAACATCAATTGTATAGTTATCTTTTTTATCCCAAACAGTAACATTCATACCACCAAGGCCGTTATCTAGTTTGGTTTTTCCGGTTAAAGAAGCTTCTAGTTTTGCCGCTCCAAAGCCGTTATCTAAATCAAGGTTATTTAAAGTGCTGTTAGTAATTTCAATAGAGCCCACCCCGTTATCAGCTTTCACTTTACCAGGAGCAGTAATATTATCAAAGGAAGCTTTAG
This sequence comes from uncultured Bacilli bacterium, assembly GCA_934098445.1. Classification (GTDB taxonomy): domain Bacteria; phylum Bacillota_I; class Bacilli_A; order RF39; family UBA660; genus CAG-605. Next base: position 1,043 of record CAKOOW010000018.1, on the reverse strand, counting down.
ACATACCAAGTGATATATCCCAATCTACTGAAGTTATATTTTCAACATTAATATTACCACCACCGACATTTAATTTAAATCTTTCTAAAGTTAAGTCTTGGGGAATAGTAATATTGATTGTCTTATTATTTGGACCGAAAAGAAATGGAGTTTCGGTAGAAATTTTTAATTTTCGTTCATATTCTTTGATTTCAATATTCTTAATGTTAGTTTCAACTTTTAGAGTATCACCAGCTTTAATATTTAGATTAACACTAGCAAAGTCTAAATCAAGAGCAATAATATTCTGATTATTTATTATCCTTTCTTGAAGATTAGTTTCCTTTTTATTAACCATAAATAAACTAACAACAAATAATAAAGAATAAACAATTATGAAGATAATAAAAGTTGCTAAGGCAATTCCTAAAGCCTTAGCGATATAAACGACCCTATTCATTTAATCTCAATCCCACCAAATAAACAGGTTGCCGTAATATAAATAGTTATTTTAGCATCTGACTTCTTTATATATTTATTATCAATACCCCCAAAAATGTTTGTAGAATTAACAACTAAGTTAACATTCTCTGGTAAATATAAAGTAATACCTCCGAAAATACTGGATGCACTGATAAAAGCATCATTTTTCAATTTGGCATTTTTAAGATTTAGGTCAAGATTTCCAAAGACAGCATTCAATTCCGAGCCACTAAACTCTTCTTCTATTTTCATTTTTTCCTGACTAAATACTGCATCAATGTGTAAAATATCTTTATTATCTATTTTGATATTTTTAATTTTATCTTTAATGTCACGACCGGTGAAACCTTTAAAGACTAAAGAAATACCAAAAACAACAAGAATACAAGGAAATAATAATTTCCAAACAATAGTAAAATCAATAAGATCTCTAGTAGCTAACAACATAACGATACCAATAAGAGTTAAAATAGCCGACCAAGTTTTATCACTATCTTTATATAATCCAGATAAACCAAAGGCAATGATAATCAAGGTCCACCAGCCATCAAAGAAGATGTTAATTTCTGTTAAGCCTAAAG